>JAGGXE010000001.1 GCA_021163225.1 Candidatus Micrarchaeota archaeon
AAAAGGATCCTTTGACAATGGGACTTTGAACGTCTTAGCGGACATGTTTGTGTGGACGTTAGAGAACAGGGACCGAATCAATTCAAAATCGTATTACCGTTTGATGCACAAGAGAAAGCCTCAACACCTGGATAACGAAACGGTCGCCAGGTACGTGGTCAGGAGGTTCTTTGACCTCTACTCTTCTTTAAATTTCTCTAAAGAGGTACCTGTCAAAGAAAGACACGAACAAATATATCTGGTGTATACAGGTACGAACATCCGTAAACGGTTGTTCCATATACATCGGGAAAGCGATATGCTGTTGAATGCAGCTGTGAGAATGGCACGCAAGGGCATGTTCGAACTGGAACACGGACTGGTGCGGAAGCACGGGTTTGCGTACACCGAAGGGTACAAGACGGCTTACAGGTTCTTTGTGCTCCATCCGGAACAAATTGATTCCCACGCCTTTAAAATATGGGACCTGAAACGCGGCGGTACAGGTTCACTCACCTCCTACATGTTCGGTGAGAAGGCGAAGGTTATACGTGAATTTGTAGAATATAGATGGAGACGGATAGAGGAAACGTATCCTGAAGCATTGGAGTTTATAGGAAAGTTACCCAGGGAGGATCAGGAGTACGCTTATTTGGCTATGGCTGTTTCTCCAGAGGGTACATCTTCTATCCTGAGATGTTTGGCAAAATATCGAGAGAACGGCGGCGTGATCACTCCAGGTATGTTCAGGACTGTGTGGGATATGTACGCATGGGCACATGACCATTGGCGACGCGTAAACGGCAGAAGATACAGGCAGTTGACCGGGAGAAGAAAAACCAGACGCGTTGACCGTGAGGGGCTCGGTATATACGTATTCAAAAGGTATCTCCAACTGTACGAAAAGGTAGAGGGTAAAACCGAGACGTCCAGACAGAATGCAGTGTACCAAAGGTTTACTGGAACGAAACTCCGTACGCAGATATTTAGGGATTTCGAATATCCGGAGCCGGTCGAGTTACCGTTCAGACATAATTACAAACCCGAGGCATTGGGTAGAAGGATACGTCGTCCTTATCCGACCGTTTACTATACTCCTCTCATTCCAAAGTTTGATTATTCGGATAAAGACACGTTACGCGTGATAAAAATGCAGGGTAGTGCAGTTGTCCAAAATCCGCCCAATCCGAAGTATCCTGTGGTGGGATTCGATATCGATACTCTGAGGTTCAAATGGTACCCCGTACTGCGCAGTGCTACTGGGTACGAAGTGCGTGCGTTTGATACGGTTGCCGTAGACCCCAGGTTTTTAGGATACTATATCTATGTTGATGCAGGTGATCCGAAGATAGACGGATTCTATAGATGTGTTGACACAGGTACCGCTATAAAATCTTCATTGAGTAACAGGTTATACGTGACCGGCAGAGAAATATTTGACATAGATTTTTATGCAGGTATAGGTTCGCCGGACATCTGGAGACCTCTTCAGATGCGGTTTAACATTGCAAAAAGAAAAGGGAGGTTGAAGATATACCTGTTTCCGCCCGATTATTTCAAATGAGGGTTCATACGCATGCCATGTCATCCGGTGCGACAGGTGTGGCATCTTCTGTCCTATCCCTACCCGGGCTCGGGTTCCTCCAGGATTCCACAGTAATCTCAACGATTTCTGATTCCGGACCGACGTTGCCTGCTCTGTCCTCCGCAACGATATAGTATGAATACTTCTTTCCTTCGGTTACGTTTCTGTCCTTCCATCTGGGTTGATCAGTAGTGCCTATGAGTTCGAACTGGACATGCGGTCTATCACCGGGACGTAATCTGCCGAGGCTTCCGTGTTCGTACCTGTAAACCTTGTATGTTACCCCCTGTTCGTCACAATCCCAATTCAAATGTACAACGGGTCTTCCCAACGGATCGTAGGATTCTCTCGCTTTAAGATTGTTTACTGTTGGCGGAGTGATATCGTATATTACCCTTACTGTTTTCATGTCCGCAATTCCGTAACGGTTTTCGGCTTTGAGATACAACGTTTTGATGCCTTCGGTTGGGGTGATATCGAAGTATGCCGCGTCCGGGAATCCGTTTGAGCAATGTACTTCAACCCAGTTCGATCCGCCTTCGCTTGCGTAGCAACGGGATGCGTTATAAACTTTGTAGTACAGCACAACCCTCGGATAGTTCGTGTACAGTTCCGAAACATTGTAATCGTTGACCCACAGGTATTCTATCGACGGTCTCGGACCGTGACCTCCTCCGCTATGGCTTCTTGTTTTGTACCTTATCCTATCGTATACCTCCTCGGATATCAATCCTTTTTCATCCTTGCACTGGAGATATACTTCCTTTGTGCCGTGTCCGCTACTCAGTTCCCAATCCATTTCCATCTCCGGCCCTTCGAACTCGAACCAACCCGACTCGTTATCTTTCCATTCGTCGTCTTCGTTTCTAACCCTGCACGCCACCGCATTTTTGGCACGGATGGTTAGTTCTACATCTCTGTCATATGTGACATCATCACCATCGTTTATCACTATCTCCATGTCTTCAACCGCGCAACTCTTCTCAACAGGGTTGGTTTGATCCTCCGTTGCATTCTCCGATTCGTCCTGCTCTTCGGAGGTATCTGGCTCGGGTTGAAATTCTACTTCCTCATCGGAAGCATTCGAACTTTCAGTAGCATTAGAGAGTTGTGTTATCTGTTCAGATGTAGTTGTTGCAGAGACATTGGTTTCTTCGGTATCCTGGTGATCGGTAGTGAACATGTTAGCTATGGCGGTGTATATAGTTTGCGGCACATTGAACAGAAATGCTAAACCGACAAGTACAACGATTCCCAAAGCTGCAGCGATCAATAATACCTTTCCTTCATCTATTTCGATCGTTTCCTCGTTTTTGTCATCCTCTACCTTTTCATCCATTCTCTCATCTTCTTTTTCATCCATCTTCTCATCCATATCAACAGGGTCTTCCATATGTGTCCCACCCCCTATGAGTTTGAGTGTTATTTTATGGTATATTGTTATTTCTCTTTTTAAACCTTTGCATCGAACCAGACCGACTCGTATTTCTGTTTCTTTGTCTAAACCGCTTTAAAACAGATGTTTAAAGGATCCGTTTTAAGATGTACGTTTTATCTTTTACATCGTGAACTTCAAACCCTTTGCTGCGTATTTCTTCCCTTATCTTATCGGCTGTTTCCCAATCTTTGTTTTCACGTGCTCTACGTCTCTCCTCTACAAGTTCCTCAATATCTTTCGGTATACGCGGAAGCTCGAATTTCATTACACCCAACACTCTGTCTATCTCTTTCAAAAACCCGAGTATATCTTCTATGTCGTCCTTTTTAAGTTGATTGAACTTCGCATTTACCGTGTTAATGAATTTGAACAGATGCGGTAATGCCAACGAAATCTGAAGGTCGTTATCCATCCCATCTTCAAACCCTTTCCTTGCCTTTTCGATCGCATCCTCTATTATTCCCGTCTTTCCGTCCTCGGTTTCCTTTGCACGTATGAGAAGACGTTGTATAAACATGTCAATATTCTCGATGGTTTCGGTAGCTGCTCTGAGAGCATCGAAAGTGAAGTTCAGTTGTTCTCTGTAATGTGTGGATAGGAGGAGGTATCTGATCGCACGCGGATGGTAACCCATCTTCAGCAGATCCCTGAGGGTATAGAAGTTGCCCAGCGACTTGCTCATCTTCTTACCTTCCACTATCAGATGTGCTGAATGGATCCAATAGTTAACAAAGGTTTCGCCTGTCGCCGCTTCGCTTTGCGCGATCTCATTCTCGTGATGCGGGAATATGTTATCCACACCTCCGCAATGGATATCGAAATGCGGACCCAAATACTTCATGCTCATAGCCGAGCATTCTATATGCCAACCCGGCCTTCCCCTACCGAGTTCGGTATCCCAATACACGGGTCCGTCTTTCTCATCCCATGCTTTCCATAACGCAAAATCTGCCAGTTCCTGTTTCTCGTACTCGTCATGACTAACCCTTGCACCGGGTTTGAGTTGTGATACATCCATGTGGGAAAGTTTTCCGTACTCTTTGAACTTTTTGACAGAGTAATAATAACTCCCGTCCTCTCCTTTGTATGCATAACCCTTTTCTATGAGTTTTTTGATAAGTGCGACCATCTCGGGTATATGTTCTGTAGCATGAGGGTAGTAATGGGCAAACTCGATGTTTAGAGTATGTAGATCTTCATAGAACGCTGTTTCGTACCTGGAGGTGAACATCTTTAGAGGTATCCCTTCCTTCTGCGAATCCCTAATGGTTTTATCATCAACATCGGTGATGTTCATCACATGGATTACTTTGTATCCCTTGTATTCCAGATATCTCCTCAACAGATCTTCGAACACGTACGTTCGGTAGTTGCCGATGTGCGGATAGTTGTAGACGGTCGGTCCGCATGTGTACATCCGTACCTCTCCTTCTTTAATAGGTCTGAACTCTTCCACACGTCTCGACATCGTGTTGTACAACCTCAACATCCTGAACACCTTCCCGAAAACGGTTTTCTGTAAAAACTATTCTATCTTTATGGCGGGTTTGAGCGGTAACGCATTCTTTGCCTTCGGGTCCGAAGCGTCTCCCTCTTTCATTACAACGATTTCTGCATCAAACCTCTCTTTAAAGTATTCTGATGCGTTTGTCAGGATTTCTTCTTCGTTCAGTTCGGGCATGTCCCTATACTCAGGTAACATCTTGAAGACTTTCTTGATCAAGGTAGCGATCTCTCTCTTATGTTCTTCGAACCGTCTATCGGTCATCAATGCATCCATTATCGATTTCATGTTGTATTCGACTGTTAACGCTTTTCTGACCATCTCTCTCTTCCAAGGTGCCGAAACAAAGAACGTGATCTTCTTTGGTTCCTTCTTTATCACCTTGAGTATATGGTTTACATCTTCCGTGACCTTCTTTATGTACCATTCAGAATCCTTTTCTATGAATTCTGTCTTTTCTATAGGAGGAAGTTTTGTCTGACAGACCAACGTAGATTCACCTATTACGGTGTGCCATATCTCCTCCGCAAGGTGCGGTGTGAAAGGCGACATCAGTTGAACTAATGTTTTTATGGTATTTCTAAGCACCTCTCTGTTCCTACCCTTTCTTTTCAGATACCATTGTATATCTGACAGTATTCGGTAGTATACGATATCGGTTGCATGTTTAAGTTCAAAACTGTCGATATCTTTCTCTATCTGCCATAGATATGCTTTTATTCTATGTTCCAGCCAGTCATCTATGTGCGTTCGTGCATCGGTAAGTTGTTCGCTCAGTTCCCACAACCGTTTCACTTCGTTGTACATCCATTCTAATCTTTCCCGGTATTCGAAGACCTGCTTCTCATCAAACTCTACATCTACGTACGGTTTTGCTATGTTCGCATAGAACAGCCGCATCGGGTCTACCCCGTATCTCTCAGCCATGCCCGGAACCGGTTGCGCCCCGCCCTTACTCTTCGATAATTTCTCTTTCGTATGCGAGATTATCCAATAGTTTACAAAGATTCCTCTCGGCCATAACTCTTTCGGTAGGATTGCTACATGGTTCTTAACGAACGGAGGGAAATGTACCGTGGTATGTTCTTTACCTCCGAGGTTTATGTCCAACGGATACCAGTACCATACGTTTTTCTTTATTTCCTCTACCAACGATACGTCCATCCCGTTCTCTTCAGCAACGGATTTCGCATCACCTTTACCTAAGAACACATAATCAAAGAATTTGAGTGTTAACTGTTCAGGGGTGAACCTATCTTTGTACATGGATACCAGATAGAATATTGGGTAGAGTGTAGAATCCGAAATCGCTTCAATAGTATACCTTTCATCAAACGGGAACTTTGTACCTAGCCATCTTCCCATTCGTGCACAAGGTCTTTCTTTAAACCAACGTAATGCATCGGGTAAGAATTCGTAGTACTCTTGAGGTTTAACATTCATCTGTTTACCCCATTCGATCGCCCTTTCATTCAGCCAGTCTTTGCTATAATCGATGAACCACTGGTGATCCACCTTTTTTATGAATACGCGCCCGCCACATCTACATATCACTTCTTCTGAAAGGTCGTAGAAGATATCTGCCAACCCTTCTTTGATAAGTTCTTGTTTAACGAGTTCTTTTGCCTTTTCCACAGGCATACCAGCGTATTTACCCGCGGTTTCTCTCATCACACCTTTGTAATAACCCGATTTGTATATCTCTTTTTTAGCATCTTCAAGTTTGGGGTCTGTGGAACTTCTTATTCCCATTCTTTCACATATCTCTTTTGCAGGAAATTCGCCCCAGCCGGGTGTTTCTATTATCGGTATAGGTTGTATCTTCTGTACCTCTTCGCGGTTCAGTCCGTACTTTTTACATTCTTCCGGATGGTTTTGCAAGTCGTACAGACCCATCCAATCGTGCGGCGCGTCGGAAGGTACAGAGGTCACGATACCAGAACCTACGTTCGGGTCGCAGAATTTTGAGGGGAGTACGATTATCTCTCTCATTATACCGGGGGCCATGACGTATTTGCCTATCAAATCGCTTCCTTTTACAGTACCTTTTATTTCAACGCGGTCTTTCTGGTATTTTATCTTTTCAGCAAACGGTTTGCTACCGACCCATGTTTCCCCTTCAACATCCATCACAACATACTCTTCATCAGGGTCGACCCATAGATTGGTTTGGCCGAATACCGTCTCAGGTCTTAGTGTAGCGGCGATCAAGTACACAGTCCCGTAGTTATCGATATCCGTCCTGAACTTTAGTAGCGTGTATTCGATTTTTTCAGCATTTCCTCCTTTGCTGACATCCGTCTCAGCAGGGTCTACGGAAACCGGTCCGCAGTTCTCACAATAGGTTGCATAGTATTCTTTCTGTATCAGCAGTCCCAGGTCCATCAGTTTGTGAAACTGCCATTCTATGAATTTGTTGTATATCCTATCGATTGTTGTAACATACGTTCTCTCATTGATCAGGATACCAAACCTTTTCATATCTCTTACGTACAGCTTACCGAAATATCTTACGAAAGTCTCGGGGTCCGTGAGTTTTTTAATATCCTCTTCAGGCACGTTGTTCTCTCTCAGATAGTTGATATACTTTTCATCACCTCTTGCAATAAGTTGCGCCTTTGCGATTACTCCGTTACCGGTGGCATGTATCCCTATGGGTAACATTGCATTGTATCCTGCAAGACGTTTGAACCGTGTTATCATGTCCGCATATGTATACCCTCTCATGTGTCCTGTGTGCAGGAACCCAGTCGGGTACGGATACGCAAAAACCATGTAGAATTTCTTTTTTCCTTCTTCCCTTACCGCTTCAGCAACCTTAGCCTTGTCCCATTCTGTTTGCCATCTCCTCTCTAATTCGTTCCAATCGATACTCATTCGGATACACCCCTGTATTTCCGAAGATGTTCTCTTTAAGCCGACAACCACTCCTTCTAAGAGATCAAACGATATAGTGCGCGAATCTTTATATTTATTACTCTGACTTGTTTTTACAGACCTTCTAAACTACCGTCATGTATAAAAATTTAACATTGGTAATTAAAGAACGCATATTCTTATAACAGCGGAGGTGTTCGATGTGTTGAATCACAAAGAGATCGAGGAAAATATATTGAAATTCTGGCGTGAAAAAAGGATACGTGAGAAGTTGAATGAGAAACACAAGGATAAACCGTTCTACTTCTGTGAGGGACCTCCTTATGCAACAGGTGACCCGCATCCCGGAACAGTGTGGAATCATGTTATCAAGGATATGTATTTAAGGTATATCAGGATGAAAGGCTACTACGTACATGACAGAGCAGGTTTTGATACTCACGGCTTACCTATCGAAGTTAAAGTCGAAAAAGAGGAGGGAGTAACATCTAAAGGTGACATCGAAGAGAAAATAGGTGTTAAAACGTTCATCGATAAATGTAAACGGTTCGCTACCAGGTACATCAAAAGTATGAGTGAAAAGTTTGAACGGTTCGGTGTTTGGCTGGATTTCGAAAACCATTATGCAACTTATAGAAACTCCTATATGGAACAGGTTTGGCAGAATATAAAACGGGCCGATGATAAGGGATTGCTGTATGAGGGGAATTACGTAGTTCCCTATTGTCCCCGTTGTCAAACAACTTTGGCTAACTATGAACTCGAATATTTTGAAAAAGAGGACCCGAGCATCTTTGTCAAATTCAAACTTAAGGACAAACCGAACGAATACTTGGTCATATGGACCACTACACCATGGACGTTGATATCCAACCTTGCCGTGATGGTTCATCCGTCTGCTACGTACGTTAGAGTTAAGGTCGACGATGAGGTATGGATCGTTGCGAAAGACCGATTGGATTACGTGTTGGAGAAGACTGGAAAAAGTGGTGTGATCATCGATGAGATGAGCGGTAAACGACTCGACGGGTTGAGATACGAGCATCCTCTTCAGGAGTTTATAGGAAAAACCTACGATAGACACGTAGTTCTCAGTGATGAATACGTTACAATGGAGGAGGGTTCAGGTCTGGTTCATTGTGCGCCAGGTCACGGTCCAGAGGATTATGAGATAGGAAAACGGTACGACCTCGAGATTTATTCTCCGGTTACTAAAGAGGGCACGTTTGACGAAACCGCGGGCAAATACGCCGGTTTGGAGGTTTTGAAAACCAACGATATCGTGATAGAGGACCTTGAGAAGAAAGGCGCTCTTCTCTTTGCTGAGACGATTAAGCATAGGTATATGCGTTGTTGGCGTTGTAAGACACCTCTCATATACATAAACATGAAACAGTGGTTCATAAAAGTAGGAGATATCAAAGATAAGATGTTGGAAAACATAGCAAATACTGTATGGGTGCCAGATTACCTACGTAAACGAATGAGTGATTTTGTAGGCGAGACCTCTAATTGGTGCATTTCGCGACAGAGGTACTGGGGGATACCCTTACCGATATGGAGATGTGAACGTTGTGGTGCTGTAAAGGTTGTAGGTTCCTTTAAAGAACTTCCGAAAAAACTTGATGACTACCATAGACCGTACATCGATGAGGTGACATTGAAGTGCGATTCATGCGGAGGTGAGATGCGTAGGGTTCCGGATGTGTTGGATGTTTGGGTCGATTCCGGGAATGCGGTTTGGGCTTCTTTGACCGATGATGAAAGAAAGAGGTATGAAGTCGCAGATTTTATAGTTGAGGGACGTGATCAGGTGCGTGGATGGTTCTATTCTCTGTTGGCTTTCGGTACGATCCATTACGACAGGGCTCCGTACAAGACAGTTATGCAGCACGGTATGTTCCTTGCTGAAGATGGTAACACGATGAGTAAGAGCCTCGGCAACTTTGTACCGGTTGAGAAGATAATCGAACAGTACGGTGCAGACGCCTTTAGGTTGTGGGTTATGAAAAACGTTCCTTGGGAAGATGTAAAATTCAGTTGGAACGAACTCAAGGAGGCGAAAGCGTCCCTTAATATACTGGCTAATATAGGTACGTTTATCGACAGGTTTGTGGATGAACGGATAGACTATTCCGATGAAGACCTGTTGATCGAAGACAGATGGATAATATCCAAGTTCAATTCAACACTGAAGAAGGCTACCGAAGCGATGGACCAGTACAACTTCCACATTGCTACGAGAGTGTTGAAAGAGTTTGCAGAGGAAATGCTCAGCAGAAGGTACATAAAACTTGTCAAATCGAGGATAAAGGCGGATAAGAAGAAAGAGGTTGCATTATCGGTGCTCTTCGACGTATACTTCGATTTCTTGAAAGCCTTCGGTATAGTTGCTCCTTTCTTGAGCGAACACATCTACCAAACAGTCTATAAAAAGAGGTTGAACGGTGAAGAATCTATATTTATGTACGATTGGCCGGAGTACGATACACTGAAGATAGACCCAAGCGTTGAACGGATGTTCGATGTTGCGGATCAGGTAGTGAGTACGGTCAACACCTTGAGACAGAAGGCAGGTATCAAACTCAGATGGCCTGTCGAAGAAATAATCTTTGTGCCTTTTGACAGTTTCTCCGAAGAAGCGGTCATGAAGTTTTCAGATGTGATCAGAGATATGGCTAACATTAAGGATGTTCGGATCGAATCGAAAGTTGATTCGCAGGTCAAGGTAACCTTGGACGAGGAGAAAATAAAAGAGTTGTACAAGGATCTTGCAGACGATATATTCAAAGAAGTGTATAACGTGGATCCGATCGAACTTCAGAAGACCGTGGGATTAGGTAAACTATTCAAGGGGACCGGTTACGAACTCAAACCCGAGTTGGTGGTTGTCGAAGAGAGTTATCCCGGATACGAGGTAGGGTTGTGCGATTACGGAAAGGTTTATCTCAAATCAACGTTATCTGAAGAGTTGTTCGAAGAGGGTATGCTGCGTGAGGTAATACGAAGGATACAGATGATGAGAAAAGAAAACAGGTTGGTCGAATCGGACACTATCGATGTGGTTATCAATGCATCGGACAAATTGGCTAACATCATCGAAAAGCATACTGATGAATTCAAGAGGGCGGTTAACGCATCATCGATAACAATGACTGATAAAACTCAGGAGAAATCCTGGAAAATCGAAGGAGAACAACTGAGTGTATCTATCAAAAGAAAAAAGTGAGACTTGAATCAACAAAAGTCTTTAGTTTTTCTTTTCAATCTCTCTTATATGCCTTTCTTTTCTGTGTGTCTGTCCAGCAATCTTTACATATCACTCTTCGTCCGTCTTTAGTTTTTCTGCTCGATTTTACGCATGAGTGACAGATCAATCTACCGCAGTAATCGCATCTTTCCACTTTGTAAACCTGTTCTCCGCACCGTTCACAGGTCAGTATACCCATGGCTATCACCTGACAAAGTTTTTAATGAGTGTTAAAATTTTGATACGCAAACATATTAATAAATGTTTTGGATTCCCTTTGAGATTTTTGAGAATGCGGCGGATACGGCATTTCGGGTTTATTACAAGAAAATTTTTATTTGTTTGCTGACCTTTTTGAATGCGATGATAGAGGAGATATTTCCCAATGTGTTCAAGGTCAAAGGTAAACTCGCAACAAAAAATCTTATTACAGACCATCCGGTTTACGGAGAACGCATCGTTAAACTCAACGGTTGCGAATATAGGTTGTGGAATCCGTATCGTAGCAAACTGGCTGCAGCCATACTCTCAGGTCTTACTCATATGGTAATAGAACCGGGTGCTACCGTGCTTTATCTCGGTGCTGCTACCGGGACAACATGTTCTCACGTGTCCGATATCGTAGGCAGGGAGGGTACTGTTTATTGCGTTGAGTTCTCACCAGAATCCATGCAGAAACTCGTTGAAGTGTGCAGGTGGAGAGATAATATGGTGCCGATATTCGCAGATGCGCGAAACCCGGACGAATATTTTGAGTACGTCGACCCTGAAGAGTTGGTGAATGTAGACGTCATCTATGAAGATGTTGCCCAACCTGATCAGATAGATATCCTTGTGCGTAACTCTGAAAGGTTTCTAAAAAGAAACGGATACGTGATGTTGGCGGTCAAATCACAGAGCATAGACGTGTCCAAACCTGTGAAAGTTGTTTTTGAAGAGGTGATCAACGAGTTTTCAAAGAACTTCCAACTTATAGAACAGATAGATATACACAGGTTTGAAAAGGATCATATCTTTTTGGTCGGTCAGAAACTCTAGAGAGTGTAGAAAGTTTTTTAAATCCTTCATATCATGAAATATACGTCAGCGGCCATAGGCGCAGGGAAACACCCGTACCCATCCCGAACACGGAAGTTAAGCCTGCGCACGGGGTTGCTTGTACTGCGGTCCCTCCGCGGGAAGGCGCCCTGCTGCTGACACCTTTACCGCTTTTTAATCCGACTTTTTTTTGTGCTGCTCGTTTTACGATTGATTTTAAATAGTTTTCTATCTTTAACCATTACCATGAACTCTACTAAATCCTCTAAAAAAAGAGATGTTCTTTTGAAGAAGATAAAGACCAGGGTTACGCAATCTTTGAGAAGAGAAGATAACATAATCATCGAAGAGGTGTCTACGGTCGAAACTATCGATAAAGTGTTAAACCTTTTGTACGAACGTCTAGAAGATTGGACTAAAATCTATTATCCCGAGATACGGTACAAAAGTATGGAACAACTGGTTAACAAAGTTTCCAAAGAAACAGATAAACCGCTACCTGTTAAGTCTATACTTGACCTTGTATCTTCTCTGTACGAACATCGTAAACAACTCGTCGAAGACATCAGAAAACGCACCCGTAAACTGTGTCCCAACATGTCTTATCTTATCGGTGAGGAACTTACTGCAAAACTTCTGAGCGCTGCCGGTAGCCTTGAGCGTTTGGCAGATGCCCCTGCAAGTACTGTCCAGGTTTTGGGTGCTGAGAAGGCTTTTTTCAAGCACCTGCGGAAGGGCACGAAACCGCCTAAGCACGGATTATTGTTTCAGTATCCTGCAGTTAACCGGGCACCTAAACGTCTTAGAGGCAAGATTGCGCGTGCTATCGCGACGAAGTTAGCTATTGCTGCAAAGGCGGATGCCTTAACCAAAAACTTCATAGCCGACAAACTCAAGGAGAAGATGGATAGACAGATTGACCGTATCCTTAAGAACGTGAGAAGATGAAATTCGTAGCGTTCGGAGATGTCCACGGTGAAGAACTGTTTTTGAACCTTTTACAAAACTATCTTTCAACCAATACTGTCGACGCTGTTTTTCTACTGGGGGACCTGGTAAACGGCGGCGGTTTATCGTTTGTCCGGGAATTGATAGATCTTCTTGTAGAAAGAACCTCTGTTTTCGGAATAGTCGGAAACGTTGACCCGAAACCTGTTAGAGACATACTTAAGGATAGAGGTATATCGGTAGATAAACGGTTGGCGGAGTACAGAGGGTTGAGAATAACCGGTTTAGACGGGACATTGAAGACGCCTTATACTATGTTCAATGAACTTACCGAGTCCGAAATATACGAAACGTTGAAAAATATAGGGATAGATGAGAGGACGATAATACTGACACACGGTCCGCCTTACGGTCTCTTTGACCTTACCTATTCGGGCAAGCATGTTGGCAGTAAATCTTTGCTGAAGATTATCAAAGAATACCATCCTTTGTTAAGTCTGTCCGGTCACGTGCACGAACAGTACGGTTGGAAGACCGTCAACGGTACGACCGTTGTCAATGTGATTCCGGGTAATGCCTTTAACATTACTGAGATAGTCATATCCGACAACAACGGAAGATATCATGTCCAAGATGTGAAATTTGTTTCTCTAAAGTGACCTTCTTTACTCACCTTTTGCGCAGACCCGGTAGAAACAGAAGTATTTAAATACATTTTTATGGATTACTTCAGTTGGTGGGGGAGTAGGCTAACCTGGCAGGCTGCCAGCTTTGGGAGCTGGTGATCCGAGATCCGGCAACCTACGTGTCCACGGTTTGTCGGACGGGAATTCAAATCTCGGCTCCCCCATCTCACATGAATTCTGTGAGAGGCGGATTTCTCTTCAGGTGTTCGTGTGCCTTCTCAAGGACCTGTTTTGAACTATCAAACGTCAACTGTTTCAACGCCTTTTCGTAGGTGAGCCATGCGTATCCGATATGTTCAAACGAAAGCTTTACCTCTTTGGTTTTAGTTTGACCTAAGAAGAAGACCACTTCCTTGTACACTGTTTTACCTTCCTTTCTGAAGAAATAGTGGATCTTTTCTCGGAATTCCAGATCAAAAACAACGTCTGTGATACCTGTTTCTTCCCAGATCTCTCTTCTCAGTGCCTCCATGTCCGACTCGCCCTTCTCCGGATGACCTTTTGGAAAGTCCCAATGTCCGGCACCGTAATGTAAGAGCAGGTAATAAGGTTGTGACGCTTCCAACCGGTAGATAACCGCTCCCACAGACCTCTCTTTGACCATGATGAATCACTTCTTCATACCTATCAACCGTAATTGGGCAAGTAACGCCTCCAACTGTATCCTTTCGTTGGCGCCTTCGACCAATCTGAAATCGTATTCACCTATCTTATCAACGAGTTCGACCTTTGTCTTTTCTGGTAGATTCACGTTCTCTATCTCTCTGTACATCTGTAGAAGTATATCTTCTCCGCTCATAGAGTAATCCCTCATGAGTTTGTTCAAGTACTCCTTTGCTTTGGTAAAGCTTCCGTTAACGGCCTCTTCCAGGAGGTTCCGTACCTCTGTGGGATGCGCTCTGCTGCTGAGTTTGAATATTGCTTCTGCGGTGATGTGAGAAGATAACATTGCCGCTCCTTGCAAAGCATTAATCGCCTTTCTCATATCCCCTTCGGAGATGTATATAATGGCTTCCAATGCCTTTTTGTCCACCTTTAATTTTTCGCTTTTTATTATTCTGTTAAGCATCTTTTTGATATCGTCTTCGCTCAGGTACGAAAACCTGAAGACGGCACATCTGCTCTGTATAGGTTGTATTATCTTTGACGAGTAGTTGCATGAGAGTATAAACCGCGTTATGTTCGAATACAACTCCATCGTACGCCTTAATGCATGCTGCGCGTCAGCGGTTAATGAATCGGCTTCGTCCAGGAACACTATTTTGAACGGCACTTCTGACAATGCAACAGTCCTTGCAAAATCCTTAATCTTTCCTCTCACAATATCTATCCCTCTCTCATCGCTTGCATTCAATTCAAGGAGACTGCTCTTAAAATCCTCGCCGAAGAGTTCCCTTGCGAGTGCCAATGTAGCGGTTGTCTTTCCAACGCCGGGCGGACCTGCAAACAGTAGGTGCGGCATGTTCTTCTTCTTAACGAACGCCTTAAGACTGGCTACAATCTCATCTTGCCCTATAATTTCATCCAGCGTCTTCGGTCTGTACTTTTCGACCCATGGAAGAAGCAAATCTTCATTACTGCCCATAATCATCACCTTCGAACGAAAGAGACAATTAATCCTTTGCGCATAATCTTTATAAAGATATTCAACCGTTTGACAGGACACGACAAACTACGGATAATAAACGTAATCGTAACAGATGTATTTTAAAAGTATGATACTTAAATAGTGAATTGTTCATCTTGTTCCCGGATGCGGAAGGGGGTTGCACTTATGGGAGGAGATTCGACAACACGGGCGGTTAATCTTACCAGGTTTCTCATATCCGTTCCCAGCAGTAAAAAGACCCTTCTTATGCTGTTTCTCATCAGCACGGTCCTTGGCATATTCATAGCGTTCATTCATTCTCAGAGATCCCTGTTCTCCTGCCTGTTGTTAGGGAGCGCCACCGGGATATTCTTGTTAGGGATACCGGCAATGTTGTCATCAGTAACCTGTTACGCGATCAACAGGAATTTCAAGTTCAGGAGGATACTATTCCTCTCATTTGTTACAATGCTGATATACGGTCTGGGCTATATCGTTTATTTTACGTTGATGGAACTATCATTTCCGTATGCAGACCTTGTTGTGTACCTCCTTTACGGAACAGTGTTTGCATTGTGGTTTATCTCATTGTTAAGTGTTTTCGGTAGGTCGTATACCGCCTTAGTATTCTCTCTTATCCAGATGACTTACTTCAGTCTCTTTTTGATAGGGAACAATTACATCGACCTTATGGGCACCTCTTCAGACATTCTTTTTACACAGGTCTTCAAACTTTACCTTGCATCTTGTATATTCTTTGTAAGCAGTTACCTGTTCTTACAGTTCATCAACGCCCCCATGAAACAGATGTTCGGAATAAAAAGCACCGAAGCGTTCAACCTGTTTATGGAGCATTGGATGGGCGAATCCGACAGACTGGAAGAACTGTTTGATAGGATAGGTGAATCTGTAAAAACATGGGTAGGTGCGGTACGGTTCTTCAGAAGTTCCGGAGAACCGATAAATATCGTTGTTCCTTATATCCATTTCGGACCGTTCGGATCTCTGGGCGGTAGCAGGTATTCTGCGGAACTGGCAGAACTGCTTACAAAAGAAGGTTTTGGCCGAACTGTCGTGTTGCACAGCACAACCACGCACGATTTCAACCCTGTATCGCGGGATGAATTAAAAGTTATTACTGAAACAACAAAATCTCTGTTATCCAAGATGGAACCTGATAGTGAGGGACTGTCCGTCGAAGTTGTTAAGTCCGGTAGTGCGACGCTCCATGTGATCGATGACGGTAGGAGTGCAATATTCGGTATAACACGTGCACCCGACACAACGGAAGATGCGGATTTCGGGTTTGGCGAATCGTTGATGAATCTCATGGAACGGTTCAGAGATCAAGCCATAGTGTTTGATGAACATAATTGCGATACGGGTAAAGTCCTTTCCTACACCGTCGGTCATCGGTACTATTGGGATTGTAGGTCGGCTCTTGAAAGATACGCTTCTTTAATAGAGGAGAACCGGGTGATCAAAACCAGGTTTAAGGTGGGGTTCGGGCATACGAATGTGAAGGGGCATAACATAGGTAGTGCAGGTATCAAAACGCTGGTTTTCGAACTTATGGACGGCGCAGGTCGGAAGAAAGGAGCGAAACGCAGTAAACGAAAACTTAAAAAGGTCGCTTTTATAGTCATCGATGCAAACGGGATCACTCCCGGTTTCAGAAGGACCGTGATAGAAAGAGTGAAGGAGAGGTTCGGGTTCGATTTAGTCGAACTGATCTCTACAGATACCCATGAAGTCAATGCTGTCCGGGGTGTGGTTAACCCGATAACAGAATCCCAATTAGACATTTTATACCCTGCTATCGAAACGTCTTTGAACGATGCTTTGCGCGACATGCTTCCGGCCAGTGTAGGTATGGACAAGGCGAGGGTAGATGTCAAGGTCTTGGGAACCAAACACGCCATAGAAATCGTGTCAACTGTAAATGCCATAGTAGCAGTGGCCAAGGTAGCGTTACCTTTTATACTCCTGTGGACAGTTATGTTGATATTCTGGGCGTTTTCGTCATTCAGATGATCGGGTGACTGGAAAATGCGTATAGCATTCTTTACAGATACGTACCATCCGAACGTTGATGGCGTGGTTATGATGATGGACGCGCTCCGCGCGTCCATCGAACGGTTGGGCCACGAAGTGTTCATCTTTGCCCCGGGTACCGGTGAAGATATCAGAAAGAATACCGATGACCATGTTTATTATTTCAAAGGGGTCAAGTTCCCGCCGTATCCTTCGTACAAATTGGCTCTCTGGCCGTTTTCCTCTTTGGCTATGGTCAAACAGTTAAATATAGATGTCATCCATTCTCACGGAGTTGCTACAACCAGTTTGGCTGCCTTGTTAGCAGGGAAGTTGTACGATATTCCCACAGTAGCCACCTATCATACAAAGGTTACTGATGCTGTACATTACGTTACCGGAGATCCGTGCATAGAACAGTTCCTCCGTAGAGCGATATGGGCATATCTTGAACGCATGTATTCACAGTACGACCTTGTTACATGTCCCAGCAAATACATCCAGAGATTACTCAAAGCACACGGGATCGAATCGGTCGTGATACCGAACGGGATAGACATCTCACGTTTCAGACCTACTACTGTCGACAAGAGAATATTCGGTTTGGATGATGAGAGTAAGGTCATTCTTCATGTCGGTCGCATTGTTAAAGAGAAGAATCTCGACATCATTATCAGATCTTTACCTCTCATTCCCTCCGAATACTCTCTGGTAATCATAGGTCACGGACCGGCCGAATCTTATTATCGAAAACTGACTGAGAAATACCGTGTGAGTGACAGGGTTAAGTTTTTGGGATTCGTCCCGAACAACGAACTCCCTGCATACTATTCATCGGCCGATGTCTTCGTGTTTGCATCGAGGTTCGATACACAAGGTTTGGTAGCTCTGGAGGCATTGGCTTGCGGTACACCTATCGCCGGGTTGAAAGGTATAGCGATAGAGGAGATAGTTCGACCAGGGCTTACCGGTTACCTATTCGATGAGGACCCCCTTTCCGTTCGTAAAGCGATCGTATCTGCTGCGGAGTTGAAACGTCGTCACACCAGTGAACAAATCCGTTACACCGCGCTTGCTTACTCCAGAGAACGCATGACTGAAAGTTTTCTTTACATATACCGACAACTCATTGAGAAGAAAAAGAGATCCACAAAACGATAACGATAGGTCGCACTACGAACCTTTTATCGATTCTATGAACGCACCCATCTTTGTTATCGGTAGGAGTACTATGGTCCCGCGTTCGACCTCCAGTTTGAAGAGAACGGCCAACGTATCCGGCACGGTTATCCTCTCGATAAACTTGTTCATCGTCGATTCGGAATCGAATACGATGAGCGTCTTTCCTTTATCCACTGTTTTTAATGCGCGTTTGATTATATTATAATCACCGTCAAAGATATGGACATACATCTTTCTACCGGAAACTGTGATCTCTGTATCACAGAGTTTTGATTCCTTAAGCGGTGTAAATTTTACGACGTTGTCCACGAAGATATCTCTAAGCATTCTGAATAACACTAGATATAAACCGGATTTTCCGGATTCCTCGATCCATTTTGTCGGAAGATAATAGTAATACCTCTCGTATACCAATCCCTTTGCGACGAGTTCGTCCAGAAGTATCTCCAGGTTGTAATCGCTGATATGGATGGGTTTACCGTCGTACGAAAGTTTCAGGAATCCCTTTTTGATCTCCTCAAGTTTAAGTGGCATATGTTTCCATGAATAGTCTTTGTTCACTTCGTCAAATATTTTTAACACATCATCTATTTTGACAGATACCGTCGTAGATTTGACTACTGGAAAATCAGGTATATCTAAACCGTATATGATTTCCTCTCTAGGTTTTATGATTACGAACGCGAACACCAACGAAATGATCGTTACGATTGCCAAGAACGTATAGAACGGGTTGCTCAGTATAGGGTCTAACGGATTAGTTTCTCTGTAAGTTATTGTTTTCTTGATATGGTATTTTTTGTTGAACACGAAATCAAAGGTGTGCTCACCTCCGCTAAGGTACAGGTCTTTCAGTTCGATGTACTGCACATTTCTGTACTCGCCAACTTTTTCACCGTCCACGTAAATCTCGACTTCATTAACTTTAACGCGTTCTCCATATTCGTCGCGAATGTCGAACGTTAACCTTCCTTTAACCCATTGAAGCGTCATCGGTTTAACATCTACATCAACAATCTTCAGCATACCTTTTGCATAAATCCTATTCTCATCCCTTACAACCAGTTCGTATTCTCCGGGTGGGAGGTCAGTGTTGACGGTTATGATTTGAGGTGTTAAAGATGAAGAATAGGCTTTTGGTATCGGTGATTCGAACAACACCCGTCCCGCGGAAATAATCTGTATGTACGGGAATATCTCCACAGATTCGTTCTCCTGATAATAGATCCTTACGAAGATCGGCAGTCCGGTTATGTAGGAAGGATAAACTGTTTCCGGGAACACTATCCTGCCTTTAGCATCCTTTGTAATCTTCAGTACTTTAACTATCGATTTAACACCTTTAGACTCGCTTACAGATTGACCGATAAGTTTCAAGTATACCTGTTCTGTAGTAGGAATCGGTGCTGAAAAGAGGTCCACTGCCCCAGACTGATTAGTATAAGTGTAGGATTTCTGCGATAACGGTGCATGCCATCCGCTCTCATAGATGAACCGTGCAACGTCCTGCGCGGCCACAGAGCCGTTATCCCATCCCGAATCCAAATACTCTGGAAAAACTGTCAGATAACCGTTGCCTATACGTATTACTGATATGAAACCGTAAGCCACATTCGTATCAGTGTTCTTGTATTCCATTCGGTATACTGGTTCATGCATATGCATCGGTTTATCAACAGTGAGACGTTTATCTCTCGGTAGCGATTCGCTCAATGTATACCTGAAGCCGAGGAGATTTTTCGGTACAACGATGTTACCACTGGCATCTATCGCCTCGGAGAAAGGATACCCGATGTATATCACTACGATAGACCTGTTCATGATGTCTATCAGATTGGTTTCACCGTCCAACATTTCTACAGGTATCCTACCGCTAGGTATTATCAGTATCGAATCGTCTGGGATGATATCAACATTGTTCAGGCTTACCTCTGTTACACGGTACCCAACATCTCTTAACATCCGTTTCAACTCATCCTTGAATGATCTGAGATTTGTCGATTGAGGAGAATAAACCTGAGAGTTCAGGATATACACTTCATTACTATCCACGGTATCGTACGGGTAGATGAAGAAACCTGTTTCTGTCCCGTTTGTGTTGTAAGATAAATATGTGTGTACAACATCGCTCCGTATCGCAGACCCTTCTTTAAGTCTATCGTATGCAAGTATCTCTCCAGAGTATACAGTGTACTGGAATTTTGGTGCAATCTTAGGAGCGGCGGCGGAGCCGCCGCTTATACTGAGTAATCCTATCCCTATCCATACCCCTAACAGACCTAGAACGAGCAGGATCGCTACCAATTTTAAAGGTACACGAATTCGTGGTATGATCTTTTTCGGTGACTCACTCTCAACAGTGTACTTTCTTTTGATGTTGTATTTGTATTCGTTTTTGAACTTCTTCCGAATGGAAAACGAAAATTTTTTCTTTTTTATTCTACTGTCTAAAGATATCCTTCTTGTAGTTCTCTTCTTCGGTTTGGTTTCTTTAGCCATTTTATTACCCAGTACGTGTTTTCAGGATTATTTGAGTTCCAGATAACCGTTGGTAACAAGATAGTTCAGCACCTGTTCGACACGCGCTTCGGAAACACCGTAAACCTTTGCAAACTCCGTTACATCGATAGAACCGTCGTGTTCCGCGATCCATTCCTGTATCTTAACCGCCAACGTTTTGTCGGATATCTTCTTCAATGCATTGAGTGCGGCCGTAACATCCTCAAGCTTACGTTTGAGGTTGTAATTCTCGCGGGATAGCATTTCATTCGATTCTTTTAATCGTGCGATCTCCTTTTTGAGTTGTTCCAACTCTTCCTTTAACATATCGTGTTGTGCAAAGAGTTTATCATAATCCGATGACACGTATTCGGTCATGCTTTTGATCATATCCTCCAGGAACATGTACAGTTGTTTTAACGGAACTTCGTAATCGTCCCCGACAAGGGTCAACAGGTTCAGAAAATATGAGGCGATGCTAAGTCTACGTCTCTTAGGACTCATCCCGGGAACGATACTGTATATTACGCGGACTCGGTCTCTTAAGAAATAGATTATACTGAACAGGTACGGTCTCTTTTTGATATCCCGTGTTTCGATGTTGATGACTGCAACACCTTCCCTGTACGGAATTACATCCAGATGCGAAACCGTTGATAACTTATTCTTCAGGTTTTCGATAGATGTTTTTAGGTGTCCTTCCAGTTCGAACCCGTCGACCCGTGGTTCGTTAACTATTTGCGGTTTCTTGCCCGTCTTTCCTTGTTTTTTGATCCTTATCTTCAAACCCATCACCTATCTATTCATTTCTTTTTGACCTTTCTTTTTCTCGTTTTCTTGACACCGGTCCGTTTTCTACGACTCTTCAGCCATTCGTCGAGCGTCATAGTAGTCTTAGGTATGTACCGTGTGATAAACACGATCCCTATCATAAGTGCAAAGATTGCTATCAGCATTATCAGTGTGGTCATCATCCTTACGATATTCACAGCGCCCGTAATCGCGAACAAGATTCCCATAAAAATGACGGCTGCCAACCCCAACAATCCCCATGTTATCATGTTTCTTTCGTAACTTTTTCTCCTCTTAACATACTCCTCCCAACATTCCCTACATACAACAAGCTTATACCCTTTAGCTATTCCCAACTTTTCTTTTATCCTCCTGATAGTTCTTATCACCAGATCCTCCTTTATCGGGACACCTTCCCTTTCTTTTTCACAGATTATACATATCTTTTTACCCATGCGATCACCTTATTCCTCAAGAATTACCTGGACGATATCCTTGTCGCGGATACCCATCTTCTTCACGTCCGCTTTGGAGAACACAGTAACTATCGTGCTGTCATCGAGTCCCAGGTCTTTCAAGAAGGATGTGATGTTTCTTCTTACAACACCGTACTTTTCAAGCAACAGTACGAACGATACGATATCCATATGCCTGTTCTTCTGTTCGAACAGTTTACATATCTCTTCTATATGCATATCATCCAACCCGTAACTTCTCATCTTCTTACGAAAATCTTCCTTATTGAAATAAGCGGTCCTTGCCATCTTACCCCCTCTCAACTCCTCTTCAGAATATATACTTTCCATATCCAGGAAATATTCATACAACGGTTCCTCACCGATTACCCTATCTAACAGGAACGTGTTGGAGAACGTAGTAGCCTTTGCAGGTACGAGGTTAATCGCGCACTGTCCAACACCGAACTTCATTATCTCATTCCGGATGTAATCGCTGAAGTTCAAAGAGTTTTGCAGATAGTCCAGATACTTTTCGAATTTGACTCTGAATATGAACGTTGAACCGACGTTACTGAATATTGCTTCGTTAATATCGACCGGGTGCTGACTCGCTACGATCAAACCGAAGTTGTACTTCCTCCCTTCCCTCACGATCATAACTGCATCGCTGTTATCGTCCTTAGCCACTTTCCATGCCTCGTCAAGAACGATCAGAAGTCTGAGCCCTTTCTTAGCCGCCCATCCGGTTGCACGCATCTTTTCCTTTATGAATTGAAGGATGGACAGTGCGGCAAGCGCACGGAACACTTCATCAGGTAACCCGGATAGGTCTATGTCTACCAACCCTGACGATGTTATTTCATCCAGGTTTATCGTGCTCGGTGCGGCAAAAAAATCTTCACCCGGACGCGTGAACCTTTTGATTCTGTATATTGCGTTTTCCAACTCTGCAGGGAATTCGTAGGTTCCGCTTTTTAACTGTCTCTCCAGAATACGTTGCACATCTTTTAATGTGGGCGGTTCCAACGGTCTGCCCAACGAGTCCACCTGGTTACGTTTGTCCAGTTTAAAGTTTGCTTCCTTATACGCCTTTTCGATCGCCATCTCAGTAAGCCTCTTCTGTTCGGGATAATTCTCTATGTCCGTCAGTATCGCAAGTGTTCGCATGACTTGTTTGATCCTGTCCAACGGTTTCATCCCGCCAAGGTCCAACAGATTTATCGATGCTCCCTTACCCAGCGCCACTACCTTGCCTCCTGCTTGTTTAACCCAGTCCCTGTATTCACCTGCCCAATCTATAATAAGCGCGTTAGTGTTCCAGATAAAAGCAGCCCTGGTTAAGAACGTCTTTATAAAATAACTTTTACCAGCACCCGTAATACCGCAGACCGCGATATGCGGATTGGTCAGTTTTTCATAAGTCCAATTGAAAGGAATGTTGAATATCTTGCTGAATCCTATAAATATCGAATTGGCTGGGTCATCCATAAGGAATTCGGGTGGAGGTTCGGGAGGGTAGACAAAGATGTTCCGTTTAGCCAATGTGACATTGGACACTTCACATATCCTTAACCTTCCCATCTCTCCACCTCATTCAACCTGTTGTTTGAGGAGTTCTATTGATGGAGGTATCGTATACTCCCATTCGAAACATCTCAACATCTCTTCTCCTGACAGAATTTCCACCTCGCAATTCAACGCATTGGATATAGTAGCCCTCAGCTCTTTGGCCTGCGCACGTGCAGCCGCGATGGCCGCTTCTTTTGTTACACCAATAGCGGTTGTCATTACGTATCCCACCATCGACATCGGTTTATACCCCTTTGAGAGTTTATCTATCTCTGCATCCCACATAGCAACCTCCCTCTCGTACCTGTCAAGTTTTAGGATATCCGGTTCCGGTTTCTCACGTTCGCGTTGGAGTTTGAGTTGCGCTTCAGCACGTTTGGTTTCGATCTTCATCCTGTAATCGCTTATATCTTTCACATAGACCAGCATAGCAAACTTTGTAACGTATTTAACCGAAGATATAGCTCTCTCAAAATATTCTGAATAAACGATGTTTTCTTCCAACGTCTTTTCGGATGCGGATTCATATATCCGTACCGCGAGAAACATCGATGCATAATATACATTGTTGATCTTCCTAACTATCACATCCTGGGAGGGAGGTATTTCGTACCCAGTATCTGTTAGGATTACTGTGCGTGTCATCTTTGTTATCATCGGGACTATAAAGTATCCGTATTTGTACAGGATGTAGGCGATTATCGCACCACCTACCCCTACTATCAAACCCAAGACAGCGATAGCGCCACCTTTTATGAACGTACCCAACGCGGCCAATAACGCTATGCCGATGCACACATACGCAAACTTGCTTGGACTTAGATCTATAGGCATCCATGACCACCGTTCTTATTTATTAACGTTTTAACAATGAGAGTGAAGTTTTTAAAACTTCTTCTTGACTGCACGGGTTTATTGTTTTTGTGTCCATAGGTTATCTGACACCCGGTTCTCCCTTATGTAGACCTCAGGGTCCGGACCATTGATCATCCTTTCCTTGGCACCGGGTCGGTCTGCCACTGCTAAATAATATATGATCTGTTCCCGTCCAGTCCTTTGGTCTTTGACTGTTCTTTTCCTGACGTACAAAGGGTCTCTTCTTATATCACCGATATATCCGAAATCCACTAAACATACGTTTCCGTCTTCATCTATGGTGAGTATACCATGATGGTTGCTCTCTGAGTGAGGTGATTTTCGCCAGAAGATATAACTCCCAACTTCTTCGTAGGATACTTTGCTATCGTCCTCTGGATTCAGCCGTACTTCCCGAATCTCCCGTGCGTTGATGTACCTGCCGCTTTCATGTGTCGGGCTTTGTACATCTGTCATATATCTAAACAACTCGTTCGGGTCGCTCACATATTTCAACTGTTCGGGTTGTTTACCTTGATAAAAATCGTAAACGATAGAATCAGATAACCTGGTCACCACCGAAGCGAAGTCATAGCAATCTACATGATGTACACCGTATTTCCAGCCGTAGTTATACGGTTCTTTCCAGTCGGCCAGGTCGGATATCACATAAGCCCAGAAAGCACGGTTCGCTTTTACGAGAGTGTTCATCCTTGCAGTTATGTTCATAGCGGGCGTGTACCTGTTTAAGAACTTCTCTTGTATGTTCGCCCACACCTTCGCATACCTGATCGCGCGTTCTCTCGTCTCAGGGTTTAACCCTGTTTTCATTATGAAGAGTATGACCGTGCGGTTGACGTTCTGTAGGGTTCTGTTATAGCCCAGGTCATAACCGTCTCTCTTGCTTAACGAATAAGATGGGAAGGTATCGCTTATGCTATCTATGGCTATCAGAACGTTTGTCAAATCTTCAGGGTTCGGTCCACCCAAATGGTCCTTCGAGATACCGTATTCAATAACCTCTTCTATCAGACCTTCATCGATGATCGAGCCGGGCAGAACAGTTTTCACATAGGATAGGAGAAATGCTAAAGGTTTTATGCGTTCCATATCCTCCTTCTTCACCGCACGGTTTTCGAATACATGATCGCGAATTTCCAGGTAATTACCCACCATTTCAATCCGTTTATCAAAGGATAATTTGTCCATCATCCTTTTGAAGTCGGGTCCGAGGTCCTCTTCCAGTAACGTCATTATTTCACCGTAATACTTATCTATCTCATAAGTTAGAAACTGTACTAATCTGTTGGAATCCTTTGTATCATATGCACCGAGCTGTCTGATTCCAAACTCTCGGATAGCCTTCTGCTCAATGTACCATATTTCGGCAGGGACAGGTTTCTTACTGGATAACCTTTCCTTAAAGTCGAGAAGGTCTTCGGTAAACTTCTTCATCGGGTTATCGACAGGGCTACCTGACAATCCTTCCAAAATACTGGCATACTTCATCAGATCAGACAGTCGTTTTAACAGTTTGTCCGCTTTGTCTTTGTCGGTACATTCTTCATAGATATCAACACCTAACACATCAGTGATGGCTAACGCGATGTTCTCCGGTGTCGGTTCTTCATACGCCTTCTTAGGTATTATCTCGGATAATACCGGACGTTTAGAGATCAGATTATTCATAAACTCTTCGAAACAATCCGTCTTTGTTAACTGGTAGTTGTCAACGATTGCCATCACACGACCGAAACCAGGTCTTTCGATATTGGTAGTTGTGAAGAAGGTGACAAGTTGATCGGTTATGAAGGAATCCTTATACCCTTCCGATTTAATATAATCTAACACAACGTCCCTTATCCTATCCCTTTGGTTTATATCTACATCAATACCTGATTTGATTAAAAGACCGATGGTTAACCCGTACAACATCTTTGCAGTGGTCAGTTGTGAGGATGTTAACCCACCAACCTCATTAAACCTTTTTTCCGTATCATCCAGTATTGATCGAACAGTACCGTCATCAAGGTCAAAATACTTCTTTATATCCGAATGATAAAGCTCACGATACTTCATAAGAACACCTATCTCAGAGTTTACAAATAAAAAATGCAAATAAAAATTTAAATCAATGTGTGCTTTCATCACCGGCCGGCCGTGTTCGAACCCAACCTTTTTTAACATCCGTAGTTATAGATAGGTCCTATGGTAAAGGTATGTCCGAAGTGCGGTGCCACGGATAAAGAGAAACCGTTCATAGGCCCGTTTTGCGTGGACTGTTATAAACCCAACCTGAAACCTCCGACAAAGTTAGTGATATACGTTTGTCCGGATTGCGGACGTATACGATTGAAAAAGAAATGGATTGATTATTCTATCGAAGCCATCGAAGATTACATAGCCAAGCAAACCAAGGGCAACTTTGAACGTTTAAGCCTCGACATAGACCGTCAAACCGTTCGCTACGTGATTCGAGAGGGTTCCTCCTACATAGAACTGGATTTTCCTGTGAAGATCGTGTTCAAAAAGGCGTTGTGCGACGTGTGTTCTAGGATACATGGCGGCTATTACGAAGCGATTATACAGATTCGCGGACCCGAATCAGAGGTTGGAAATGTTAAATCGACCCTGACAAAATTGTTAAAACGTAGAACATTCATTGTTAAAGAAGTTGTTCAGAAGACAGGGGTTGATCTCTACGTTGGTGATAAACGCGTAGTTGTAGACGTTCTCTCTAAAATGGGATTTAAACCGCTACGCACCCGAAAGTTATACTCTGTGAGAGACGGTAAGAAAGTGTTTAGAGACACATTTCTGATCCGTCTAAAGTAGATTCTATTTCCTTTTCTTAACACGGAGCACCTTATATGCTGAGTAGATGAATATAAGCATAATGAGTCCGCCTATAGAGTACGCTATTTTCGGGTCGATAAGATTGTACTTTCTTTCGGATTCTTCCTGTTTCTGTATTAATCGATCTACTACTATGTATTTCGTTTTCAACTCCGTTCCGTAAACAACCTTTATACTGTAATTTCCCGGTTTATCTATAGTTTGTTGGTAGGACCATTCCTTACCCATAAGGACCTTACGATAATCGTACTGTGTGCCGTTGTAGAAAAAGTATACTTCAACGTTTTTGAGTTTCTCATCTTCTGAATGAACGGTGTAGACAATCGTGTTCGGAGGCGAAGCAGTCAATTTTACATCCACATCTATCCCGTATACGCTCAAAATAACTAAGGTAGATATCAAAAGCATTGCCAATATCCTTTTCATGTTATGAAGAAAGTATAATAAGTATTAAATAATTTTCTGTACAACTCTCGATTATGAAAAAACGTTTGATAGTGACTGCGAGAGATAGGATGGGTTTGATCGCGGACCTCTCTTATATCTTGGGGAGTGCCAAGATCAACATAGAGGATATAAATGTTGTTAAGGTGGGTCAGAAGGTCATTATAGATATGTTGGTTTCCAACGAAGCTAAGGCAAGAAAGTTGTTGGAAGCCAACGGTTACAATTTCATCCGTTCCGAATGTCTGTTGATAAAACTTAAGGATGAACCGGGCGCTCTGGCAGAGATAGCAAAACTGTTAGCGGATAACAAGGTCAAGATAGCCAGGATAAATGTTATTGAAAAGGGTGAAGGCGAGGCGGTATTGAGTTTGGAAGTTGACAAGATGAAAAAAGCACGTAAACTGCTGAAAGAGTGGGTCGTATGAAGCATGTGATAATCCTTATACCTGAGGATAGGAAAGGCGTCATTGCCGATATATCCAAACGGTTGGGAAACGAAGGTATCAATATAGAAAGTGTCAGTGCTTCTGTTGTTGGCGGTCAGGGAATAATAATCATTACGGTTCGTGCGTCAGAATATAAGAAAACTTTGGGAATATTGAAAGAGGCTGGGTATCACGTAATCACTGCGGACGTTCTCATGCTCGAACTTAGGGACGAGCCCGGTGTGTTGGCAGAGGTCTCTCAAACATTGTTCAACAATGACATTAACATCGAATCTATCCATCTGGTTACAAAATACGATGATAAAGCCATCTATGCCTTGAAGGTTGACCGTACTTCTGAAGCAAGACGGTTACTGGCGGATTATCTGTTGGATAACAAATTGTAGTGCGTCCTTTTTCATGTTCTGAATCGACCGTGTCGGAAGTGCAATCCTTATGAAACCCTTTTTCGAAGTACTCCGAAAAGATGGAAACGCCCGCGCCGGACAACTGCATTTTATGCACGGTACTGTAGAGACACCCGCTTTTGCCCCTGTAGCCACACGCGGAGCAATAAAACTTTTGGATATGGACGACTTGACAGGGATGGGTGCTCAGATCCTTATGGCAAATACTTATCATCTGAGTCTTAGGCCGGGATTTGAGAGGATCAGAAAATTCGGTGGTTTACATAAATTTATCTCATGGGACCGGCCGATAATGACCGATTCCGGAGGGTTTCAGGCATTTTCTCTGGGTATCGGGTCTGTTTTAGGAAGAAGTAAGTTTGAGTATGACGACCCTGAACAGATATCTGCCATGGAAGGTTATCTTAATAAGCACGGGAGAAAATGTAGAGTAAAGATAACTGATGCCGGAGTGGTCTTCAAATCCGTTTACGACGGAACGGTGCATGAGTTCACCCCTGAACGTTCGTTAGATATTCAAACCGCTCTCGGTTCTGATATGATGTTCGTACTTGACGAATGCACTTATCCGTCAGCAGATTACGGTTATACGCAGGAAAGCATGAAACGTACCCATGAATGGGCTGTTCGCTCTTTGAGACATTCATTACGCATTCATAGGGGAACACATAGACCTGCAATATTCGGTATCGTTCAGGGCGGGCTCTACCGCGACCTCCGTGAAGAAAGTGCCAGGTTCATTTCTACTCTCGAGATCGACGGGCGGTCTTTTGACGGTATCGGGATCGGTGGCGCCTTCGGTAAAGGGCAGATGTACGACGTGTTGGATTGGATAGTTCCCATCCTTCCAGAGGATAAGCCTCGACATCTGTTGGGCATCGGTACCGTGGTGGATATATTTGAATCGGTTAAGCGCGGTATTGATCTGTTTGATTGCGTAGGTCCGCAAAGGATAGCTCGGGCAGGGTATTTCTATGTTTCGCCAGAGACGGGCGGCAATCCCGAGAACAAATTTAGGTTGAGAATCACTAACGCACAGTTTTCCGATGACCCGAGACCTTTAGACCCGTCCTGTAGTTGTCCTGTATGCAGACGTTACACCCGTGCGTACATTCACCATCTTTTCAAATTTGAACCTCTGGCAGGTATGAGACTTACAACAATCCATAACCTCACATTTTTCATTCGTCTTATGGAGACGATCCGTAAATCGATAATCGACGGACGGTTTGAAAGATTATACGATAAATGGATAAAGGGGCGGTGATACGGAAACGGTTTTAAACATAGGATTTCATATATACCCACAATCAGGTGTTTTCTGATGAAAACGGTCAGACAGAAGAGAAATCAGTTCCAAAAATCCGTTCAAAACGGTAAAGTGAGAAATAAGAGACCGTATCAGAGGTCTTACAGGAGAATCAGCGTGCCTCTTGTCGAAGACATCAGGGACCCGAAGTTGTTGAGGTTTGATGCGCATGTGCATACGACCGTGTCGGACGGATTGTTAAGACCTAAGGACATTCCTAAGATACTCAACTATCCGAGAAACCATCTCGATTACATTGCAGTTACCGACCATGAATGTGCCGCATACTACGATGATGTAAACATCATCAACGGTATCGAAGTGGTTGCACGGTTCGCTGATAGAAAAAGGAGGTATTACATCCATCTCACAGGACTCGGAATACAGAAGAAGGATATCCAGGGTTACATAAAATTCTATGATCATAAACGGAACGAGTTCTACCATGAGGTGATAGACCATTTGAGGTACAAGATATACATCGATGAAATGGATTTCAAGAGTTTGAATAGATTGACTCTACCACAGGGGATATGGAAGATCGCCGAGTTCATCGTGAAGGGTTTACCCGAATCGGTTCAGCGGTTTTCAATCGAAAGAGTACATAACAGCATACTGAGTAGGTTTGAGGATCAATTCTACGGGGCGGTTTGGCCGGTTGAGGATTTTGTTCATGTTATCCATCTCTCCGGCGGTAAGGTAATGTTTGCTCATCCCGGTGTTTACAATTTTGCGGGGTACGATGCAAAACGTGTTGCCAACATATTGTTCGATATGGGTGTTGACGGCATTGAAATCGCGCATCCCGATTATTCGGTTAAAGATGTAATATACTATGCAAGTATCGCAAAGAAGAGGAAGAGGTTAATCGTTATGGGTAGTGATTTTCACGGCTCTGCTTCTCCCAGGATGAACCTGTATCGCGAATACACTGCCAGGTTGTCGGACATGGTTCATTTAATACGCTCCGCTCTGAAGCATGTAAAATCATAAAGATTCAAACATCGTGAAGAACATCCAGACCTCTTTTTATGTAATCTTCACAGAACTGTCGAACATTCGGTGCTACAGAATATTCCCTGTAATTTTTTATCGGTAACCAAAACATGTCTCTAAACCGTTCTGGTTCCTTTATCTTTGGCATTTGTCCGCTTTCAAGCTTTGCTAAGAACATATGACTCCTGAAATCCTTACCTTCTATGCGAAAATCTTTATACCCGAGATACTTGATCAGTTTAACATCACAACCGATCTCTTCTTTTGTTTCTCTTATCGCTTCTGGTTGAAAGGTAACGGTTGGAGTTAGGGGTCACCGACCCTTTTTTTTGATTAAATTTGTGATCTGTGAGTTTTTCCGATTGTTTTATAAACATTTCTGTACATCAAACATCTTGAGCTGGTTATCCCGACCGCCGTCCCGACCGGTTTCGGGGAGGACTGCTCAAAAAAGCAGGAGGGATGGATAATGGCGGTGTTTACTAAGGAAAGTATACGGAAAGCTATCGAGAAGGCGCTGGAAGACAAGGGTAAGCGCAAATTCAAACAGAGTGTTGAGTTTATCATAAACTTCCGAGGTATCGATTTTAAGAAACCGGAGAACCGATTAAACCTTTCTATAGTCCTGCCTCACGAACCGCCTAAAAAAAGAAAGATAGCCGTCTTTGCAGAGGGTCAGACAGCGTTTGACGCTAAGAAGGCGGGGTTCACGGTGTTCGAACCCCAGGATATTGAAGAACTCAGTAAAGATAAAAAAAGGCTTAAATCTTTGGCTAAGGAATACGAATTCATTGCAGAACCAAAACTGATGGTTCAGGTCGGTAAATCTTTGGGTCAGGTGTTAGGTCCTCGCGGTAAACTACCGCGTCCGATAGTCGGAAGTTTGGAGGCTACTGCTAAACAGGTGAACAGTTCTGTTAGGATCATGACGAAAGGTAAATATCTGCCTGTTGTCCAATGCGCGATAGGCACCGAGGACATGTCACCGAACGACCTTGCAGATAATGCGGAGGCAGTGTACGAGAAAATCCGTGCTAAAGTAGGTGATCAGTATATAAAGTCCTTATACGTAAAACTTACCATGGGCAAAGCTGTAAAGGTTGAATGAGGTGTTTATGATGAGACCTGCTGTACAGAAGAAGGCCCGAGAGGTTGAACAGTTATATTCAATGATTAAGGATGCAAAGGTTGTAGGTTTGATCAGGTTGAAAAAACTTCCTGATCGCATCCTCCAAGATGTCCGAAACAAACTTCGTGGTAAGGTTGGGTTCAGAGTTGCGAAGAAAGCGGTGATCCAACGCGCCCTTGAAAAGGCCGCTCGCGGGTCTGCATTACTCGAACATCTGGACGAACCGGTTTGTCTGTTCTGGACTTCCGAGATGACGCCGTACCAGTTATTTATGTTTTTAAAGAGGAATAAAGGTGTGGCGGCAGCCAAACCCGGTCAGATCGCTCCTTTTGACATCGTTGTGCCTGCCGGTGAGACAGACCTTCCTCCCGGACCTGCGCTTACAGAGCTGAAGATGGCAAAGATCAATGCACAGGTCAGAGGGGGTAAGATAGTCGTGGCCAAGGATTCTGTGGTTGCTAAAGCAGGTGAACGGATTACTGGTCCTGTAGCGAGTGCTTTACAAAAACTTAAGATATACCCGTTCGAGATAGGTGCAGAATTGATCGTTGCTCAGGAAGATGGAGTTGTTTATCTTCCAGAAGTGTTGGATGTGGAACCAGAAGACCTAGTGAAAGAGTTCCAGAGAATGGTCGATGAATCGTTTGCCTTGTCTATCAATGCTAACATTCCTACTCCTGCGAACATAGATTATCTTATCAGCAAATCTTTCACCGATGCGGTTTCATTAGCCTACAATGCAAACGTTTATTCTACATTGAGTATCGAACGTTTAATCAGTGAAGCATACGCGCAATCTCAGTCGTTAGAACGTATCACTAAATAGTCATGCTAATAATGTTTAAGGAGGTTGATAAAATGGTGAATGTAGACCCGTATCTGCATGCAGTCCTTCTCTTGAAAGGGGCTGATAAAGAGATAAACGAGGAGAACTTGACCGCAGTAGTTAAAGCTGCCGGTATCGAACCGGATACTGCACGTGTCAAGGTGTTAGTAGAGGCAGTGAAAGACGTGAATTGGGATGAAGCGCTCAAGATGCCTACTGTGGCAGCGGCTCCGGTAGCAGCGTCAGCAGGCGGACAGGAGGCTCCTAAAGAGGAGAAGAAAGAGGAGGAAAAGAAGGAAGAAAAGTCAGAGGAAGAGGCTGCTGCAGGTTTGGCAGGATTGTTCGGTTAAAACCGCCTCTTTACACAGCATATCTTTCTTTTTCTTTTATGGTTTGTTTTAGTGTGGAACAGTTTGCAGAAACAGGTAGGGCTTGAAATGATAAGATTGAATAAACATTTGGTTGCTGGAGGTTTGGTTATTCTTTCCTTCCTGTTATTTGTCTACATCTATCTTGCCCCTATCGAACACGCAGTACTGAAATTCCTTTTCGCTGTGGTGGTGCTGGGTTTAACAGGGTACACATTGCAAAGGTTGTACGACCTGTCCGGTGGTTACGGATTGATACTGCTAAAAACCAGGAAAGGGTTGGATCTGATAGATAAACTTGCCAATTCGAACAGGGACGTTTGGACGATGTTTGCCGACATCGGTCTGGTTTGGGGTTTCGGTCTTTCGGGTGCTTATCTGTTGCATAAACGGTTAATGTTAAAGAAAAATAAACATCTTTACAGACGGTTTTATACTGCTGTTTTTGTAGGGTTAGGATTGCTTTTATTGACTGCGGTTATGATCGCACCTGTTGTCTACGGGTTGGCGGTATCTATCGTTACCGGAATAAACATTGGTAAGGCAACTCAAACGATGGCAGGATTACGTACTCCCTGGTACAGGATGCTCAGTATGGCGGCCTTGATATCTGGCGGGTATACGGGTCTTCTATTCCTTGGGTTGATAGTATATTCTGGTTTGGTCGTCTCCAACGTTGTTAATGTGCTGATCTTCGGTGCTACACCCATAGAACCGAGCGGTACACTCCTTCTACCAGGGATAAATCTTCCTCTGTGGGAAGGGTTAATTGCGCTTGTAATACTTTTGATAGTGCATGAATCCGCTCACGGTATCCTTTCCCGTATTGCTAAGGTACGCATCGATTCTGCAGGCATAGCTCTGTTCGGGTTCATTCCTGTGGGAGCGTTTGTTGATCCTGATGAAAAGATGTTGTTCAAGAAACCTGTGTTAGACCAGATACGCGTGATGATTGCCGGTTCAACAGCCAACCTGTTCACGATGCTTATTTCGTTCATTATGTTGATCATTTTCTTATTTTTGACGCAACCTTATCGGGAAGAGGGTGTATTCGTGATCAGCGGGCAAGGAATACCTCCGGGTACACGGATAATGTCTCTGGAGTACGGGTCGCAAAAAATCGATCTCTACAATTATTACATTGAGCACGGAACGTTTTCGGGATTGGTTCCCCCTAACGAAACCGTTAAACTTATTACTGATAAAGGAGTCTACAGTATTACTTCCGACGACTCCGGAAGATTGGGGTTAAACCTGAACATCGTTAGCAGCACAGGTGTATTGGCAAGGTATACTAAGGACTACGGATGGTTGGAGTTTATCTATCGTGTGTTAGGACTTTCAGTAGTTTTAAACTTCATGGTAGGCATAGTAAATCTTCTACCTTTACCCGGGTTTGACGGATACCGAATATTGGAACTGAACATCAAAAATAAATCGGTTGTCAAGATGATTAGCTATTTGGTGTTGGCGTGTTTTCTGTTAAATTTCTTACCTTGGTTGTTTAAATGAAGAAGAGGTGAGTCCATGGTAGAAGTAGAATCGGATAAAGAGAAAGTTTACGATGTAATCATTATCGGAGGCGGTCCGGCAGGTATTAATGCGGGAATATATGCAGTCCGACGTAATCTGAAGACGTTGATAATAGAATCTCAGATGATGGGTGGCACCGTTAACATTACATCGACAATTGAGAACTATCTCGGATTTCCGAGCATCTCTGGACCCGAACTTGTAAACAGGTTTGTTGAACATTTGAACAGTGTGAACGTACCTTATGTCATATCGCGTGTTCTTCGTGCAGAGAAACAGGGTGACATCTTTATCGTTCGGACCCATGACGATCGCGTATTTAAATCTAAAACGATCATTCTTGCTACCGGAAGCAGGCACAAGGCGTTGAACGTGCCAGGCGAAGACGAGTTCACCGGTCGCGGAGTATCCTATTGTACAACGTGCGATGCACCTCTGTACCGTGGTAAAACTGTCGGTGTGGTTGGCGGAGGTGACTCGGCGTTCCGTGCTGCAGAGTTACTGTCCGGCATTGCCAGTAAAGTGTATCTAATACATAGACGCGAGGGATTTAGGGCCGAAGATGTGCTCGTGGAAAGGGTTAAACGAATGCCCAACGTTGAATTTAAACTTAATAAAGTGGTCACTGAAATCATCGGCGATGAAGTAATGAGAAAAGTTAAACTGAAGGATACGAAGACGGGTGAGGAAAGTTATCTTGAGCTTGACGGTCTGTTTATAAACATCGGTGAAGTGCCTTCCCATAAGATTGCTACCGACCTTGGTGCAGAGGTTGATGAGCGTAACTATGTGAAGGTAGACAGAAAAACGATGGCTACAACTGTTGACGGGTTGTACGCGGCAGGGGATGTAACAGGTACTCTTGCCCAGATCATCGTAGCAGCTGCAGAAGGAGCAATTGCCGCAATATCTGCTTATAAATACGTGAAAGAACTCGGTACAAAGAAAAAATGAAACAGATAACGTAAAATAGTTGGTTTAAATTCGCCATTTTAAACTCGCCATTTTAAACGACGGGCTAAACGGCAGGCATCGTATGTTTGAGTATCATTATAACTATTATCAAAGCGATAGTGCCGTACACAACCGCCTTTGGAGAAATCCTTATACCTCCGATGTTGGTTCTGCCGGGACTGAATATGCCCGCCATGCCCGAAGGTGTCTGATATCCTACCCTGCGTATTGCCATGGGTAATTCTTCGGTTCTCAAGTTTATAAACCTTTTGCTGATCGGCTTTGTAGATGCGATGAGAATTTGAGACCGGTCATCGAACCGGTGCAACAGGTTGTTTTTTGGGCATCTTCTCGAAACGACAGATTTATAAATAATCATCTTCACAATTAAGACGATGAACGTCAGTAAGGAATATCTCCAGCTTTTGAACAACGTTTATTCAGAACTGCCCGAGAAAGCGGTTAGTGATGAGAGGTTCAGATTGCCAGAGATAGAGATCATGCATCAAGGGAGCAAAACGATCATCCGTAACTTCAACACTTTTCTTACAGCGGTCCGTAGACCTGCAGAGATGGTAATGAAATTTTTATCGAGAGAACTGGCGGTCCCGGTTAACGTTGAGGGTGGGATGCTGATCATTCAGGGTAACATACCTGACCGTCTGTTGAGAAATAAGATAGAACTTTTTGTGAAGATGTACGTTATATGTAGTGTTTGCGGAAAACCGGATACGCATATCGTAGAGGTTGAAAAAGGAGTGCATATGCTTGTCTGCGAAGCCTGCGGTGCGCGTACACCGATACGAAAATAGTGAGGGATGTTTGGTATGGCGAAAAAAGAAGAACCTGTGATCAGGGTACGTAAACCTAGGGAAGGTGAACTTTTCGGTATAGTGATCAATATGCTCGGTGGAGGACGCGCACTTATCATGTGCGAAGATGACAGAGAGAGGATAGGCAGGATTCCGGGAAGTATGAAACGGTTTATTTGGGTACGCGCAGGAGACATAGTGCTGGTTAAACCATGGGAGATTGAAGGTGAGAGAAGGTGCGACATAGTGTGGAGGTATACAAAGATTCAGGCAGACTGGCTCCGTAAGAGAGGTTATCTTAAGAAGTTGGAATCTTGAAGGATGACCTTGTTATTCTTTTAAAACTGTTTTGAGAAGGTGTCAATTTGGCACGCCGCGTTTCGAAAAGAAAGGCACCTAAACGTGAAATCAAACAGCTCGATGTCGAAGACAAGATCGAATCCAGGGTCTTTGACCGAGGGACTTTAATAGCCATAGCTAAACTGACAGAAAAAGGATATTTTGAAACATTGGATTTTCCTGTTTCGATGGGTAAAGAAGCGGTTGTTTTCAGAGGGACCAAAAAGGATGGTACACATGTTGCGGTAAAGATATACAGGATAGAAACCACATCCTTTCTCAACATGTACGAGTATCTGAGAGGTGACCCCAGATTCCGTAACGTACGGATGAAACGGTTTGATATCATTGTGGCATGGACCCGTAAGGAGTACGTGAACCTTAAGACTGCGTATGAGGCAGGTGTGAGATGTCCTTACCCGATCGGATACCGTCGTAACATCGTAGTCATGGAATTCCTCGGGTTGAAAGGGCAACCCTACCCAACACTTCAGGTTAATGGACCTTTGTCTCCCGATGACCCTAAAGCTCTCGAGGAGGAGGTTGAAGAACTGCTCGACGACGTCCGTAAGATGTATCGGGCTGGGTTGGTTCATGCAGACCTGAGCCCGTACAACATCCTGGCTACTGAGAACGGGTTATACATCATAGATTTTTCGCAAGCGGTCTCCGTGGACCATCCCAACGCATTGCGTTTCTTACGCAGGGATATAAACAACGTTGTTAGTTATTATAACAAATTCCTGCAGATCTATGGTCTGGAGAAAGACCCTGACGAGATATTCCATAACATAGTAAATCAGGGATAAAAACACCGGTTACATGAACTGTGTCAGGTCGAGCTGTGCTTTGAGTTCGTCATCGAACATGGATTTAAGGTCTCTTCTAAGAAGCAGGAGCCTCTGTCTCAGATATTCAGGTAGTTTGTATCTATCCACTATTTCAAAAGATAGGTCAAGATATTTCTCTATCCCTCCCTGATGAACTGTTAACGTAAGTTTACCTCCGCATTTGTAACATCTCCCAGATAACGGCGGTCTCCTGTACTTAGTATTACAATCTACGCAACGGACAGATTGTCGTGAGAAGGCGCGCATGTTACCGTACAGGTCCGGTAGGAAATGACTGATCACTAATCTTTCGGCGGCGTCTCTGATATCTACAGCCCTGACCTTTTCTTGCAATCTGAACTGTGCGTTTATCTTATCTTTCATAGATTTTTGTGCTACGTATGTGGTTCTTAACACACCTTCATTGATGTCGTCAGTATCGAATACGAACCCGAGACCTTCGTATTGGCACGGTTTACCGAGGAGGTCTTTAACGAGTTTTATATCAACGGTTTTGAACTCTTCAGCACCTCTATAGAACTCGAGGGGGAGTTGATCTACGACATCCATTACGTGAACTTCATCATCTACTTCTGCCGGGTCTAACACGGTTGTCAGAAGGATAGGTGTGTCCATGGTACCGCCCCGGGTCTTTGGCAGGTATTCGTGCGAGAAGTTTATCAGGGAGTCCAACAGTAACGCTATCGAATCTTCGTCCCCGTCGCAGTTTCTTCTGCGTCCGCAGATCAGATACGGATGTGCATAACACACGTAAGCTTTTGTAAAACCTACGATTCTCGATAATATCCCTGCAGACGTATGCGGAGATTGTGTTATTACAAGGTGCCCGAGAAGGTCTTCGGTCTTCTTTATGTTGTAGAACGGTTCGATACCGTAAAGATAGACAAGCATATCATCGATGAAGTTCGCTACCCGTACAAGGAAATCTGCTGCGGAATAGGGTATGATTATATCCTGAGGATACAATTCTATGATCTGGTCTTCGTTAGTGATCGGATTCCCTTTGTAATCGGTTTCGTATCCCAACTCTTTCAACTTTTCTATCGAAACGCCTATCTCCTTTGGTTTGAAGTGCGTAATCGGTGCATCGGTAGCGTCAAACCGTGACGTACCGTCTCTGAACACCGTAATGTTGTGTTTAGCCCTGAGTATTCCTTTTTCTAATCGTTCCGGCATCTTTGAACCGCTTATCATCCCCTTTACCCCTTTGATACTGTCCGGGACCTTCACCTGCAGATTGGTTTTTGCAGCATCGAACAGTTGCACTAGATTAATGGTTCTTTCATCGTACCTTACCATCTCTGCACCGCAACTGCAAACCATCTTACCCGATTCAGGCATACCTCTTGACCGTCGTCCGCATCTCGGACATACCCATTCCGGTACGGTTTTACTACCGCATTTTTCGCAGATGTTGTAAGGTGTTACATTACCGCATCTTGGACATCTGTTTCGCGCTATCTCAACTTTGATACCTCTCCCTTCGGTAGAACTTCGCCTCTTAAGAGTCTGGTATGTTTTGACGATGTCACGCGTTCTCGAGGTATGACCCAAGGGGAACAATACGTGAACCGGCGGGTTCATCTTCCTATCTTTAGCCTTCTCTGGTCTGCCCATCCGTGCTCCGACATAGACAGGTGCTTTGGCTTTTATGGGCATGTTTGAAAGTTTATTCACCATCTTAAGTGCGGGGTTATCTTCGCCCACCACAGAATCTTTGATCTCGTTCATCTTGTCTATGAGTGAACCGTCTTTTGTAATATCCATACCTAAAGATGCGATCAATGCGTATCCGTAGTTTCTGTTAATTACTGTCAACCGTTCGTTTTCTCTGGTGAACACGCTGTGAGGCACGCATAATTCTTCCAACACCCGTTTGGCATGTTCGTCTTCATCTGTATACGGTAATACGAGGTTACCCTCTCCATCGTAATCCCTTTTCGTCAACCATTTTGCCAACGCGATCAAATCCTCAGGTGTAACGTCGTGCCAGTGGAACGTATATTCGGGATGTAAGGGTATTCCTTTCTCGCGGGAAGTTCTGACGTGGAGTTCCGCGTTTTTTTGGGCATTTAAATCTACAGGTAAGGTGGAGGGGTCGACCCCCTTCTCTTTGCACTCTTGAGCCCACCATTCCTCACACCATGCACCAGGCACTAACGGATGACCTGATTTGATGAAATCGCCGATCGGAGTGGCTAGGTCTCCGAGAAAAAGTATCTCTTTAACTTCGTCTTTTACTTTTATCGCCATTTCGGTAGATGCGACCTTCATCACAGAACCGTCTTTAAGTTTTACTATCGGTCCGTGGATGCTTGTGCACGGTGTTATTATGCATCCTTTTCCGGGACGTTCAACCTTCATCTGAGTACCTATCGCTATGAACCCGTCCAGGAGAACCATGGTTGCCGGATGCATACCTTTAGCCATGATTCCGGTAACTCTCGACCGTCCATACCTGAGTCTGAACCCTCCTTTCGCCATCGGATAACTGATTATCGGTCGCCCGGCCAACACTTCGCTTAAGAACTTTTTGTTAGGTTTAAGCGTGACCTTTTCATCACCTGAACTGCTGGGCACTTTAACTATCGATTCCAACCATTCCCAATCAAGCCCGATCTTTCTTGTGAGTTTCAGCACCTTTGCCGCTTTCTGTGCTATACCTTCACCTATGACGAGTGCCATACCTCCTCTAACTCTGTCTGTTTCGATGCCCTCAAGATTCTTGTACACCGATACCTCTATTTGATGTGTTGGTTCGCCAGTAATACAGATAGGACAGTTTTTGACGATTGTTCTGATTTCGTCCTCTGTTGGATTGTATTGAAGTCGTGCGCAGCGCGCATCATAGAGTTGTATCTCTTCAACGTATCTCTCTATCACTGTTTCGGTAGGTCTAAAGTTGGATATGTTTAATTCCCTACGTATGACATCGGCCAGAACAACTGACAATGCAGCCGCAGTTCCCCCAGCACTTCTTATAGGACCTGCATAGTACACTGCAAGATAGTGCGACCCGTCAGGATTCTGTTTGATCTTCACTTTTGCTATCCCCTCGGTAGGCGCTACCAGTACGCCCTCTGTCAGCACCGCTACTCCTGTTCTCAACGCTTGGTCTATTACCTTTTCCATCTTTTCGGTGGATAACCCTTTACCTTTGCTTGCCAACTCTTTCACGATCTCGTAAGCTACACGTTCTCGCGATAACCCCTGTTTTACATATTCTCTTATTTTATCCGCGATACCTTCCGGTCCGACCAAACCTTCAACGCGTCCGGCCATGTCTTCCGCCATCTTAACCTCAACAGTCGGTTTCGGGTCAAACCCCTGTGCCCTGGCTTTTTCAGCAACCTTTATGGCATTGTCCAGTTGTGTAAGCAACGATTTGAAATACCTTTGCAGTTTCGGACTTGCCTCCACCATAGGAATCACGTTATCCTTTCACAAAAGACCTGTGCTTAACTTCTCCGGTTCTCAATTCGTATATCGGTACAATACCTGGCGTCGGCATGTGCCCCTGTTTGATTTGAAACTCGGTCCTATCCTGAAAAGTCCCTGCGTTGAACAGTACTATATTTCTGTATCTTGTATATGCATTCTTATGTATGTGCCCCATCACAACGACATCCGGTACATCTTTGATTACCAGATAATCCCTGAGTTCGGGTACGATGGGGTTTCGACCGTACAACGGTGACAGATGACGTCTCCGTAAAAGTTCGATCATCGGGAGAGCAGGGTTATCGTATCCCAACCCGGGTATCTCACTGATTATAGAATCCAACGATGTACCGTGGTATATCAGGTGCGATATGCCTTCGATCGATACCCATGAAGGATTACCTACCTTTATCAGGTTATCCCTTCGAGGTAGTAGGTCGTCGGGGAGTTTCGGTTGCGGTTCTGCACGTCTTACGGCATCGTGGTTGCCGGGACTAACGATCACTGTGATATAGTCTGGCAGGGATTCGATGAGTTGATTGAATGCGTCGTACTGTTTGAAGATGTCTCTTATAGCCAGTTCTTCTTCTTGGGTGGGATAGATTCCGATTCCGTCTACGATGTCACCCGCTATAACGATGTATTTGATCTTACCAGCGAGTTCTCTATCATTCCCCCTACCGTTCAACCATTCTATAAGTTTCGAAAAGGAATCCTTCAGAAACAGTTTACTTCCTATGTGCAGGTCGGAAAGATAGAGGACTGCTAAATCTTCTTCGATAAGTTTGACCTCTTTGGAAAACGGTACCTCTGGGTATTCTATCGATGATGCTAAGAACAGGTTGTTGCCCACGCGCCCTTCAAACATTACTATGTCATCCAGCATCGCTGCCTCGGCCTTCTTTGTCTGCTCCTTCTCATCACTCATGAATACAACCAACCCTTTCCCGGTTTCATCCTCTACTTCGAACACAAGGTTACCGCGTGCAGACCTTCGTTTATCCGAGATCATGGCTATCAATGCGAACCTCTGATCACGGTGACTGATTTTTTTGTTAGAGGATATTGTTCTGATATCGGATACATTGATGACCGCTATCTGTCCGTTTTGAACACGGGTTCTCAGTATTGTTTTGATCTGATTAAACCTGTCGTTGAACAGTTTGACAAAATCTTCGATCTTACCTGTCGAACGTGATTTGCCGCTTACGTCGTAATCCTGCCGAACACGAACGTTCGCCTCATACTCTTTTGCTAAAGGTTTGAACAACGGTGCACGTCTGACCTCCACGGGTGGCGGTAGTTTTGTCATTTCAAGGAATACCTTTTCCACCTCTTCCCTTGTGAGGAACGGTTTGTTCAGTGCTACTAATCTTTCGTAAGCGGTTTCTAGTTCTATCTTTTTTTCTTTGTAAAGCGAGGTAATATACTCTTCAGCATCTGGAGTAAGACGTACCGAATCATAAAGTTTATCTCTAAACTCTTCTATGTCCATCATATCACATGTAACTTTCTATTCTATCATCTTTTCTAAAGCGCTTAATATAGACCAGATCTGTGTTCTGGCGTGCATCGGTATGTTTATGTCCTCAGCGGATTCTTCCAACTGGTATATGGCGTTGCCTATACGTACGTTCAACTCCTCTGACTCGTCCAACAACTCGTTCCGTACGTCAGACAACGTCCTTTTAACGTTCCTGGGAACACCGGGCGTGTTGATCAACATATCGAGAAGCCGAGCTATTTCTTGAATCTGATCTGAAACCTCTTTCGTCATAATCATCACCCCGCAAAACACCGGAAAACGGGCCCGGAGGGATTCGAACCCTCGACCGTCAGCTTAGAAGGCTTGCGGTCTAACAGATTGCCGCTCTATCCAAGCTGAGCTACGGGCCCGTCAGAATCTAGCAAAAGAATTAATACATTTTATCTTTAAAAATCTTACATGCGGTCCAAAGGTATCATGCCCAACAATGTTAATCCTTTACGAAGGACGGATTCCGTCAGTTTGACAATGAGTGTTCGGACATGTTTTGTTTGGGCAGAACTCCCTATAACGGGACAGTTCTCGTAGAACCGGTTAAATTCTTTCACAAGGTCGAGTAGGTAATCTATCAACACGTTCGGTCTTAGTTCTGAAGCGGTTTTCCAACAGTGATATCTGAAGAGTGCAAGATGTTTTAACAGACGTCTTTCGTATTCGTTGAACCTGTATTCATCTTCTATCTTGTAGGATTTCTCATCTCCCTGTTCGTTCAACCGTTTCAGTATGTTAACTGTTCGTACATAAGCGTACGTCAGGTAAGGTCCGCTGTCCCCTTCCATGTTCAATGCCCTGTTCCAATCGAACACAATTACCTTTTCCGGAGATACCCGTAAGAACGAATACCTTATTGCGTTCAAACCCACTGCCTTGCTTATCCTCAGTCTCTCGTCTTCACTGTAGGTTTTTGAGACCTTTTCATAGGCACGTTTTACCGCCTCTTCGTAGAGGTCGTCTGCAGTATAACTCTGCCAACTTCCTTCTCTTCCTGAGAGTTTACCTTCTTTGAGACGGACGATTTCGTACGCCAAATGATGGAACTCTTCAGCGGCCTTTTTATGACCCATGGTTTCCAACACGTATCTTACCACTTCTTGCGGATAAGTCTGCTCAGAACTTATCACGTTGATAACCTTGTCTGCGTGTCCGAACTCCTTTTCTACTCCGTCAACCGATGATCTGAACAACATCTCACCGTTGGGTTGTACGAACATCTCTCTGAACTTCAAACCCTTCTTCAGCAGTCCGTACTTCCATAGGTGAAATATTACATCCTTCCCAGTGTATGTTACGGTACCGTCCGAACGTATGAGTATCTTATCGCCAACTGGTGTGGGTGCAACATAGCAACCTTTGTATTCTCCGGATTCCTCGTACCTAACAGTACCAGAATGTTTAAGTAATTCCATTCCTTCATCGAACAGTTCAGCGAGAATATCGCTCTCATAAACCAGATAATCGTGAAATATGTTGTATTTGAAGGCCGTCTCATATTGGGCAGTAACGCATCTGTCTACTACGTTACAGACATCCTTCCAGATTTCCTGGTCACGGCCCTCCATCTTCCTCAGAACCTCTCTTATCTTCCTTTCGGTTTCTTTATCTTCTTCCATTTTCCTATGGATCTTCACATACTCCTTACCTAACCAATGGTCGAATTTCCCTTCAACACGATTGTTCAAGTAGAGATAGGAATAGATGCTCTCGGCAACCTGCAGACCTAAATCGTCTATGTAATCTACACGTTCAACAATGTATCCCAATCCCTCATACACATTAGCTATTACGTCTCCGAGTAACGCGTTTCTCAGATGTCCCACATGCCAGGGTTTGTTAGGGTTGACGGATGGATATTCGATCAAAACCTTTATGTTCCTGTTTTCTTCCCTTCTGATCTGCGCAACCCGTTCCCATTCATTAAGAATGGTCGTGAAATATTTATCTGTAAATACGATGTTTACGTAAGGTCCGATCACTCTGATATCGAACCTGTCGTCACACAATTCGATAAGTTCTTCGGCGAGATCCTTGGCGGTTGAAAGAGGATTCGTGCTCCTGAACTTGGCGATCTGAAACCCCAACGTCATACTTAGGTCTCCATACTTTTCGTTACCCGGTATCTCCAGATACCTGTAGACGTTACCGGGCAATCCGTTGTCCTGGATCTTGTCGTTTACAAACTCTTCGATTTCTTCACAACCGTAATACATAACTCATCACTTTACATCTCTCTCAATCTCCTTATCCGCTCTTCTATCGGAGGATGCGTTGAAAAAAGTACATAGAACTTCTTTTTTAAAGGTTCTGCAATGAACAGGTGTGCGGTAGCGTCGTTAGCGGTTCTGACATGCGTGTTCATATCTCTAAGTTTTTCTAAGGCTCTTGCCAAACCTTCAGGATATCTGGTAAGTTGGGCGCTGGTTGCATCGGCCAGGAATTCCCTTCTCCGCGACACCGCCAACTTTATGAGGTTGGCAAAGATGGGCGAAAGGATTATGAAAACCAGTCCTATTATGAAAAGAATCGGGTTGACCCGTTTCCGGTCGTGTCCGAAAATAAGCGACCTCAATGCGAGGTGTGCTATCATGTTAACTACACCAATTAACACTGCTACCAAAGTCATAAATTTTATGTCTTGGTTTTTGATGTGTCCGATCTCGTGACCTATGACACCTTCCAGTTCCTCCCGGTCCATAATCTTGAGCAGACCGCTCGTAACAACTACCGCCGAATGTTCCGGGTCTCTTCCGGTCGCAAACGCGTTAGCTGCCGGGTCGTCTATCACGTAAACTTTGGGTTTCGGTATACCTGCGGCTATCGCCAACCCTTCCACCACATTATGCAGATACGGATACTCGCGAGGGTCTGCTTCGCGTGCTCCAGATATCGAAAGTACGATCTTATCGCTGTAGTACCAACTCACCAGGATCTGTATTATCGCTATCATGGAGAATACTATTATGTATGCGGCGTTTTGGTATATTGCAGATACTATATACCCTATCCCGATCAGAATCAGGAATACTGTTAACACCAACAGATACGAGTCCCTTTTATTCCTCTGGATTTCGTCAAAAAAACTGCGGTGCATCAGACCACCTGAAAACTGCTAAATATTAAAAGAATAAAGAAAAAAGGGAATTAAAATTTTACTCGGACGGGTTCCCTAGCTTCCCCTTCAGTTTCGAAGTAGTCCTCCTGTTTAAATCCGAAGATGTTTGCGATGATGTTGTTTGGAAAGACCTGAAGAGCGTTGTTGTACTCGAGCACACTGTCGTTGTAGAATTGTCTGGCATACGCGATCTTGTCTTCTATTCCTTGTAACTGTTCTTGTAAGAGTTTGAAGTTTTCGTTGGCCTTGAGGTTCGGATAGTTCTCCGCTACGGCAAACAACGTCTTAAGAGCTGCAGTCAACTGGTTGTTTGCCTTAGCCTTGTCAGCCACAGTCTTTGCTTTCATAAGGGCGGCCCTTGCCTCGGTCACCTCTTTGAATACTGCACGTTCGTGTTTCGCATATCCCTTAACAGTTTCAACAAGGTTCGGTACCAAATCGTATCTCTTCCGTAGTTGTACATCGATCTGAGACCATGCGTTTTTAACCCTGTTCCTAAGCACGATCAATCTGTTGTAAATCAGTATCACTGCCAATATTACTAGACCTATCACTCCCAAAATAATCAGAGCAACTAATGTCAATGCGCCCAATCTTGTTCACCTCCTTCTTATTTTGTTTTGTTTGTTGATATATTCTTTATAAATTTTTGTATGAGAAGGATCTTTTTTAGTGGTTTGATTCTGCTTTCCGTAATCGGTTCATTATCGCCAGTCCCAGCCCTTTCTCTTCAACTGGTTCCGCGAGAATGACATCCGTACCCATCTTATCGAATTCCCTGAACCATCCGAACATGTTTAATGCGTAATCGTAGATGTCCTTAGCAACAAACGTTGTGCCATCGAATGCCTGTGCATGTTCCAACCCATCTTTTAACAGTATAATACCGATCTTCAAATCTCTGTGCTGTTCGATAAACTTATGCATCTCTTTACGGAATAACACGTGTAACGGCGCCTTGGGGGAATAATGACGGTATTTCATGCCCGGTGATCTCGGTGTTCCGTTACTTTCGCCCGCAACCCGGACCCTGCCGAGAATCGTCTCCAGGTCTTCGGGTGTAATCGCGCCCGGACGTAACACGGTCGGTGGGTCATGCGTAACATCTAAAACCGTAGATTCTAACCCGATGCGCACCTGTCCGCCGTCTATTATTATGTCTACCTTTCCGTACAGGTCATCTATTACATGTTCTGCAGATGTGGGACTGGGCCGGCCGGAAAGATTGGCTGAAGGTGCTGCTATCGGAACACCAGATTCTCTTATTAGTGCCAGAGCTATCTGATGGTCCGGCATCCGTACTCCAACGGTATCTAAACCAGCAGTGACAACGTCAGGTATCCTCTCCGAACGGGGTAGGACTAGGGTGATAGGACCAGGCCAAAGGTTCAACAGAGGTTTGGCTGTTGGCGGTAGTTCGGCGATGACCGTGTTGAGCATATCGAGACTTGATATGTGAACGATCAACGGATTGTCAGGAGGTCTGCCTTTGGCAACAAAAATCTTACGAACCGCTTTCTCAGAGTATGCGTTTGCACCCAAACCGTAAACTGTCTCGGTAGGAAACGCTACCAATCCGCCGTTACGAATCGTTCGTGCCGCAACCTTTATTTTGTTGGTGTCTATCGCATATGGATTAATGTGCAAAATCTTTGTCTTCATACGTCATACTTTTGAAAAGTTCTTTTATAAAATTTGCAACCCAAACCGCAAACCTTGAATGGTATTAGTGAAGCGTCCTCGCGAAAGATAATAAATGCATTATCCTGAATTAAGTTTCTCTTGATCATTGATAAACTTAGGTTTTCTACCTGGTTTTTAAAAAATCATACCGTCAGTTTCTTTGAGATGTTTCTCATTTTTCAACGATAGGAAGTAATTTCGGAATAATCCATAAAGTCAGATGGTCAAGAGGTATGAATATTAATTAATTATTCTGGGATAGGTATATTTGTGAGATAAATAAGTGCGGTATGATCACTGGAGGGATAAGTATATGTATGGTAAGAGATAGGTGTTTTGATAATGTGGTTAGGTATGTTCCGGGTACTCTGTCCTCCTCTCTCCATCCTCACAAACAAAATTCGGGTTTTTTAAGAAGAGTTTGGGTATTTATTCATAAATACAGATGAAAGATAATGGACGAAAAGTTTTAATAATCCATAAATAAAAATCAATACCGTTGTTCTGACAGTACTCTGAAAGCCCCAGTAGCTCAACGGTAGAGCGCTCGCCTCGTAGCACTTTCTTTACTGCCTTCGGCAGCAAAGAACCTGCACTAAGAAATTGCGGGAGAGCGAGAGGTTGAGGGTTCAAATCCCTCCTGGGGCTTTTGAGTTTTTGGGTGAACTTATGGTAAAAATAGGGAAACTGAAAAAAGTTAATATTAAAGAAGTTTGGCCTAAAGAAGATGAGGATTTTACACTATGGTTATCTCAAGAAGGTATTTATTTACTAAAAGAAGAATTAGGTTTAGGGGATATAGAAGTATTGGAAACCGAAGCAAATGTTGGAGATTTCAAAGTTGATCTACTTGCTGTTGAAGAAACTCCTGGAGGATCTAGGAAAATAATAATTGAAAATCAGTATGGATTCACAGATCATAAACATTTAGGACAACTTCTTACATATGCGGCTGGGCAAGATGCAAACATTATAATTTGGATTACTGAGAAAGTTAGAGATGAACACAGGAGTGTTGTTGATTGGTTGAACAGGATTGCCGAAAGTAGTGATGTTGATGTAAATTTTTTCCTGGTCAAAGTTGAAGTGTGGAAAATTGGGAACTCCGAAGTTGCTCCTAAGTTTACTGTTGTAGCCTCTCCTAACAATTGGAGCAAATTAATAAAGAAATCTAAAGTGAGACAATTAGGAGAGACATCTTTGAAAAGTTACGAGTTTTTGAAAAATTTAGTGAAATTTTTATCTAAAAAAGCGTATTTTGGTAAAATAAACGATCCTTCTCCAAGAACACCATCATATCATTATTTTTCTATTGGTGTCTCAGATGCATGGGCAAGAATTGTTGTTAATAATAACAAGAAATGTTTAAAATTAGGAATTTACATACGGGGAAGGAAGAAATTTGAGAATGTATATCATGAAAGGGATAAAATCCATCAAGTACTGGGAAAAGATGTGGAATGGGAAGAGTATGAAAAAGGAGGTGCAGTCAACTATCTCTTAAAAGGATTTGACATAAAGAAGGAAGACATGTGGCCCTCTTATTTTGAGTGGGTCGAAAAGAAATTGGAAAACATTTATAGGGCGAAAAAGTTAATAAACAAGTTAGTAAAATGAGAAGATTCTGTAGACAGATGTGAAGTATAGGAAAGTGGGAAGACAAAACCAGTTTTGGTAGCGATAAGTATAGGAGGGAGTTTGGTAGAGGTGGTAATAATGAATAAATCCAACTTAGCGGTTCAAACAATAAGGGCAATGGTAAATAGGATAAAAAAAGAAGAAGGGATGACGGTTTCGCAGGCTTTTGTGAGATTAGTTTATGATTTGTTATTTGGAGACGAATCAAAATATGAAGAAAGCATAACCGAGGGACCAGGCGATTACGGAGTTGATATAATATATTTCCTGGAAAGAGATGGTAAGTTTGATGTGTATCTGGTTCAATGTAAGTATTCTGAAAAAGTGATAAAGGCATCTGATGTTCAAAATTTAATTAATTTTTATGATATCTTAACAGCGAAAGAAACACCGAAAACATCAAATCCTATCATAAAATCACAAATAGAGACGTATCATGAGTTAATTAATAGTGGAATGCTTCCTGTAAATTTTTATTTATATACAGCCAGTTTAAGTGATGATGTTTCTCCAGAAGGTAGGGAAAAGGTAGAAATTCTTCTTCGAGAAAATCAAAATGTCGTATATAAGCATATAGGAGTCCAAGAATTAAGAAAAAGAATAATAGCACAAGAAGAACCATCGCCAACGGTAGAACTCACATTGTGTGGGAAGCCCTTTGAATATCATAAAAGTGGGACAACCGCCATAATTGGAAATGTTGATGCGAAAGAATTGGCCATTGTGTATGAGAAATATGGTGAAACTATCTTTTCCAAAAATGTAAGATATTTTCTTGGCTCTACAAATGTCAACAAAGAAATCCTAAAAACTCTTGAAGATGAAGAAACTAACGAATTGTTTTGGTTTTTGTATAACGGCTTAACCATAGTGTGTAAATCATATCAACGGGAACCTGCGAAAACTAACCCCAAAGTAAAGATTGAAGGCTTTCAAATAGTGAACGGAACTCAAACTACAAGAAGTATATATGAAGCCTACAAAGAAGGAATTGACTTAAGCGGTGTCCATGTGTTGGCAAAAATTTTAGAAACGAAAAATGAAATCCTTGGGTCAAAAATTGCGGAAGCCACTAATACGCAAAATCCTATAAAGAAAAGAGATCTACGTTCTAATGATGAAGTTCAAATATTATTGGAAAAAGGTCTTAAACAGTTGGGGTATTATTACCAACGGAAAAGAAAACAGTTCGTGGGTGTTCCAAGGAAGAAACTTATTGACAATGAAAAATTTGCCCAGGAATGTGGAGCGTTTATTTTTGGAATACCTGCTGAAGTAAGAAACAAAAAATCATTACTATTTGATAGAGAAGGGTTTTATTACAAAATATTCAACGAAAATTTGACTCCTGGTAAAGTTTTGTTTGTTCATAAAATAGCTGAGAAAATTTTTAATATATTGAGAGATCTACAGAAGAATAAGCCAGAGATCATACCCACACCTATAAAAGAGTCTTTTTGGGCAAGCCGATTCCATATTTTATATGCTTTGGGGTTGTATTTGAAGGAAATGGGCTATGATATAGAAAGAGCAGAGTATTTCCCAGAAGATAGATCTTCAGACGGAAGAATCGTGATTGAAAACGTAAACAAAGAGATGGTAATTAAATGCATGAACATTGTGAATAGAGCACTTAAGAGTCTCCAAGAAGACGAGGAAGTTTCTCAGTTACTAAAAAAGCCATCCCTCACAGAAAAAATACGAGATCTCATAGAAGGGGAATTTGGGGATTAAAATGGTAATCAAAATCCGCAAAAGCGTTGTTTTTCCTAATCCTTCAACCCAATTCACAAAGGAAAATGCCGCCTATTATGAAGCAAAAGGTGGAAAAAAGGGTAGGATTGCTAAGAGTTTGGCTAAGAGAAAAAAATGCTCTCCTAAGTGTCCAATCTATGATAGGTGTATATTTGTAGCTTATGGAATAAAAACAGGAAAATGTCCTTTGGCAGAGTATGGAAAAAATTTCAAAGCCACTTATTTTGTTGGCTCTCTCACCAATAAAGCCACACTTACCAAGGTAA
>JAGGXE010000002.1 GCA_021163225.1 Candidatus Micrarchaeota archaeon
ACATCCACTCGGCTTTATCGAGGTCTCCGGAGATCAGCGCATCGAGCATTTCACGACGTAGTTCACCGACCGTATCAGCTAACCCGTTCATGTAAGCCGGGTAACTCACTTCCAATTCGTCCGGTAACGGAAGAGGTCCTCCGGTTACTAGCGAGAGAAGTACTGATGCCTCGGTGTATTCCTGTTCCACAGAAGAAAGATACTTCTCCATAAACATGCAATCGTACTGTTTGATCCGTTGCAACCCTCTCCTCACATCCTCTATACGTACTTTAGCCAACGCGTATCTTCGATTATGGATAAGGTTGATCGCTTTGGCACATTTCCTTGTCAGGTCGCGGGTCTTGGACAAAATTTTAGACAGTCTATCATCGGTCTTCTTCAACGCATCTACAGTCGGTTTCAAAATCTTACGGATGGAACGGTCACACTTGCCACGTCTCATGGCTAAATTTTGATAGCTAAGTTTATATAGATTTACTGCAGCAACTGAAGCGGTTAGAATTTCCGGTTTGGTGAAATGCCGAATAAATCCTTACTTCAGATTTATTTTTTACGTAAAAGAACAATGTTGTTCATATTGCCTTTTTTCAACCTTTTAAATTTGAAACGTTCAAACCAACCAAGAAATTCAAACTTATTGTTCAGTTTAACTAGAGTTAAAAATTCTTGAGGGCAGACATGTTTCACGGTTCTTTTTTCAACGAATTTAAGTTTTTTACCATGGTCGTTAACTTCTAGAATGATATTTTCTTCAGAAGTTTGAGAGATCGGATCCTTTGGTATCACCTTATATGTTGTTTTAACTTTAATTCCATCTTTTTTCATGAGCCAACGTTGAGGCTTAAAATTTAACCAATCCAGTTCCATATTCTCAATTAAATAGAGACCACCTCTTTTAAGGGAGTTAGAAACACAATTCAAATGTCTCAGGAGTTCTTCATTATTTTTGAACTTAAAAGAACCCATCATTATGAAAGCAAAATCAACTTTGTTTTTCAATTTAAAATTTATCATATCTGCTTTAATAGTTTCTATTTCTACCCCTTCTTCCTTTGCTCTTTGCTTTAGATAATCCAACATTTGTGAACTTATATCTAGACCAACTGCTTTATAACCTCTTTTTGCCAACTCTCTTAACTGTAGACTAGGCCCGCAGGCGATATCCAAAACTGTTTTCACTTTTACTTTACTATATTTTCTAATGAACTTTTCGAACAAATCCACTTGTTTTTTCACATCAACAAAATTAAACGCAATTTCATAGTAAAGTGGTTGATTATATATTGTCATTGGTTGGACTATTCTTTTGGCATTTATAAACTTTACTAATTAACATTAATTCGTGCTTGTTGCAGATGTGGACAGGTTCCTGCCTCCAGTCATTTTCTACACATGTCTGACCCAAAGGTTTACTTCTGAGATGGAAAATTTAAAATTCCCCTCAACTTTGAGGACCATTATAAAGAGAATTTGTGAAAGTATGTATGCTGATCGCCTTTTTAATTATTCGTTATCTGCTTGTCGCAGTTTTCGGCTTGATTTTGCATAGATTTAAAACGTTTCTATACTAAACTATACCATGGAACCAGCTATCATATCATTAGGGGGAAGCGTGCTGTTCCCCGGGAAGGGAAGAGGCAGATGTTTCAATCCGATAGCGATAGACGAAGATTTGCTTTTCAGGTTTGGAGACCTGTTGAAGAAGATACCTATTCAATTGGGAATAGTGGTGGGCGGTGGCGCACCTGCACGAGAGTACATCTCGATAGCAAAACGGATTACCGATAATCCTAAAGACCTTGACAGGGTAGGTATTGAAGCGACCATTACAAACGCGCAGTTGGTTGCTGTTGCTCTTAATAAATATGAACTCGATGTTAATGATGAGATCCCCAGGTCGATAGAGGAAGCGGTTCAAATGTTTGGAGTACACAAGTGCGTTGTAATGGGAGGAACAGAACCAGGTCAAACCACCGATGCCGTTGCCGTAAAACTTGCTGTCGCTTCCGGAATAGGTAAAGTCATAAACATCAGCAGGGCAGATGCCATATATTCGGAAGATCCGACCAAGAACCCGAATGCTAAACGGTTTAGAAAGATGAACTACAAAATGTTGGAGGATGTCATCCTGAAATCAACATACCGGCCGGGGCAGAAGTTAGTATTCGATCAGTTGGCAACAACCCTTGCAAGGGCGCACAACATCGAGCTCCACTTTGTCGGAACAGTTGACGACCTCGAAAAGGCGCTTCTTGGTAAAAGACACAACGGAACTGTTGTAAAAGAAAACATCTGAGGAAAAGAACAGAAAAATATTTTTACAGAAAAGTTTTCATTCTATCGTAAGTTTTCTTGGTTTGCCTGTCTCATCATCTTTTAAAATGTTAAACTCCAATGTAAGCACGCCGTTTTTATAGGTTGCTTTACCCGAAGAAGGGTCTATCCTCTTCGGAAGTCTGAGACGTTTGTAGTACCTGTACTTTGAACCGGTGTTTGTTTTTATCGTGACGTACATCTCTGTTGCACGGACATCGATATCCTTCTTATCCACACCCGGCACCTCCGCTATTATCGAGATCTTATTATCCTTTGTTTCGAAGATATCGATAAGCGGTTCGCGTTCGTTATTAACCTGAGCATACTCGCGCTTCCTCCTGGGACGAACGTTACCGAACTCGTGGATCCTCGGTGTACCGTCTGGACCGATACTGACAGAAAACCCATAAACTTTAGAGAATGGTTTGTTCATACGTCTTTTGACATCTTCATCAATCATAAACATGTCATCATCGAAAAGATCCTCCAACATACTCTTCATAAGTTTACGGATTCTACGGAATTCACGTTCCAATTCATCCTCAAAATCGTCATCGTGCTTCATACAATACCACCCCCTATGCAAACCAGATTATGTTCTATTACAAAAATTTTTAAATAGTTTTAAATTTAAACTTTTATGATGAATCCTTTGAAAACAAAATCTGCAGAACTAAGCATACAGAACCGCAGGACACGACTAAAACTGCTCAAAATCAATGGGTTCAAATCGTTTAAACATGCTGAAATCCAACTTTCTCACGGGTTCATTACGATAGCGGGGGCCAACGGAAGTGGTAAATCCAACATAGCGGATTCTATACGGTTCGTTACCGGCGAAACAAGTTTGAAATCGTTGCGTGCAAGACGTTCTTCCGACCTAGTAAACCACGATTCGAAGGAGGCCTCTGTAACCCTCGTTTTTTCCGCGGAGAACAAAAATTTTGAAATAAAAAGAATGATCAAACCAGACGGCAAGAATGAATATCGGATTAACGGAAAAAAGGTAACAAGGTCTGCATACCTAGACCTGTTACATAAATACGGTTTGTCGGTAGGGTTTCATAACGTAATTGCTCAGGGGCAGGTAGAAAGGATCATCGAAATGTCTCCAAAGGAGAGGAGAACCATCGTGGACAACGTAGCAGGGATAGCAGAATATGAAGAAAAAAAGGCAGAGGCATTTAAAGAACTGGAAAAGGTCGAGGCAAAGATCAACGACGCGTTCATCGTTTTAAAGGAAAGGGAAGGGTTCATTGAAACGTTGGAGCAGGAGAAAAAGGATGCGTTAAGATATCTCGAAGCCAAAGAGATGTATCAAAGGGCGCGTGCCACGCTTCTTTATAACGAATTGAAAAAAGTCGATAGAAACTATAACAGAATTGTAAAGAGGATCGAAGAGTTCAAAAAAACTTCAGAGGAACTGGAAGAGGAACTGGAAGTACTGAATGAACATATCGAAAAGTTGAGCGATGAAAAACAGAAGGTCACTAAACAGATAAACGAATCGGGAAGAAAAAACGAACTTGCCGCAGAACTGGAAAATCTAAAACTGGAAAAACAAAAGGTAGATGTAGAACTAGAGCGCTTCAGAGAGGACGCTGCGACGGTGCGAAAAAAGATTGACTCCCTGACAGACGAACGCGACAGATTGACTAAAGAACTTGACGAATTAGAAAACAAGATAGACGTAGCCCATCTGGAAATAGATAAGATTGATAAAAATCTTCCGAAGATGCAGATCGACGAAAACGATATCGAAACTGTTCAGAAGAACATCGAAAAGCTAACAGATAAAATCGTCAGTATTAAAGAGAAGGTCGGACGTGTTGATGTGCGACTCGAGAATATCGATGAACTTATTAAGCTTAGACGGTCGGAACTTGAAAAACGCACGGATAAAGATATTGCTTCTTTAAAATCTGAAAAGGAAGAATTGGAGAGAGACATCCGTGAACTACAAAACGAGATAGACGAACTCTTCCAACAAGAAAAAGAGATAAACAAAAAACTTCCCGAATTAGACAAAAAACTGTTATCGTTAAAAGAAAAAGCGGCCGAACTCAGACCTTTTGTCAAAGGGTTGGGTGCTTCACCGGTGACAACGTTTATCCGGGAACTCATCGCCCAAGGTAAAATAAAAGGCTTGTACGGTCTCGTTGAGGATGTAATATCTTTTGATGACGAATATGCGGATGCGGTTGTTTCTGCAGCAGGCAGTAGGTTACAGTATGTGATCGTAGAGGATGTTGATACAGCCACAAAAGTAATCGAACTCCTTAAAAAGAACAAAATCGGAAGAACAACGTTTATACCTCTAACCAGAAAGGTACGCGGCGAAACGATCCCACAAGAAGTTAAGAGACATGACGGATTCGTAAGTGCGTTGATAGAACAGGTCCGATTTGATCCGAAATTCTATCCAGCATTGGAATACGTATTCGGTTCGACCATAATCGTGAAAGATACGGAATCAGCCAAACAGTTGGGGTTGGGTAAATATAGAATGGTTACGATGGATGGAATCGTTTTCGAAAGGTCTGGCGTACTTGTCGGTGGTGCAAACGTTTCTGCTGCTTCCATAACTGCAAGGAGGCGTCTAGAATCCACCGAAAGGATGATAGAAGAAGTAACCAACCATCGTAAGACATTGTACTCGCAACTTGAAGCACTGAGAAGTAGCATAACCTCACTAAGAAAGAAAAGGACGATGAAAGAATTGAAACTTAAAGAGATCGAGACAGAACTAAAACATTATTCTTCAATGATGCAACAGGAGGAAGAAAGACGAATTAAGACAGAAAACATGATTAAAAAACTCGAGAACGAAAAAAAAGAACTGACTAAACAGAAAGCGGAATTGTTAAGTCGGTTGAAAGATTTAGAAAACGAAAAACAGGAGATGCAAACAGCACTGGAAGAGGCTAAGAAAAGGGTTAATGATGTAAGAGAAAGGCGTGAAAAGGAATTCAAAGAACTGCTGGACAGAAAAAGTAAATTGATGGGTCAGCTTGAGTCCTACAAAAAGGAATACGAACTTAAGAAGAACAGGTTGAATGAGGTAAAAACAGAGATAAAACAATCGACCGAGACGCTCAGGATGTGCAAAGTAAAGATTGAAGAGTTGAGTAGAAAACAGTCAAAACTTTCTGATGCTATCCATGAGGTCGAAAACGAATTATCGTCAATGGATGAAGAACTGAAAGGACTGTGGGATGAACTCAATAAGTTGAACGAACAGATTGGGGAAGCCTCGTTACAGAAAGGTAAACTTCAGCAGGAGCTGGACAAACTCAAAGATAAAATTAAAGACCTGGAGATCGAGAAAGCGACCGAATCAACCCGGTTAGCAGATTTAAAAGCAGAATTTGAAGCATACCGAGAGGTCCCCTTGATAGAAGCAGACGAGAAGAAGTTGAAGGAACTGCTGACGGTCAACGAAAAGATATTGAAAGAACTGGAAGGCAATGTAAACCTTAAAGCACCGGAGATGTACGACAAGAAAAAGCAGGAACTTGACGAAATCAAAGAAAAGATCAAAACACTGCAAAACGAGAAAGATTCGGTAGTAATGATGATCAATGAGATAGAATCTAAAAAAAGAAGGATATTCATGGAAGTGTTTACTAAGGTTAATGAAAATTTCAAAAAACTGTTTAAGTACATATTCGAAGGAGAAGGGACGTTGGTCTTATCAAAACCTTCGGACCCGTTGAACAGTGCGTTGCACATACGTGTGAGAAGCGGTAATCGGGAAAAGTATCTGGAAGCAATGTCCGGCGGTGAAAAGTCTTTACTTGCGTTGATATTCCTGTTCTCTCTCCAGATGACCAATCCTTCACCGTTCTATATTCTTGACGAGGCAGAAGCCGCCCTTGACAAAGAGAACAGTAAGAAAATGGCTGAACTGATCAGGAACATGTCAAAGAATTCACAATTCATAGTGATCACTCACAACGACGAAGTGTTGCGTGTGGCGGATGTGGCATTCGGGGTCTCCAGAACACAAAAAGGGTCTGTGGTTGTTGGGATCCAACTCAATACGATTAAAGAGAAGGGTTCATAAACGAATTCTGATTATAAACAACTTCTGACAATATATAGCTTAAATGATGATATAGCTTGAAGCGGAACAATACGGTCTTATAATCCTAAGGATTTAGCGATGTGTTTGGCATTCTCAAGTAATACCTGTTCCTTATAGTTGAGCGAGTTTGCCAATGTTTTAACCATATTGAGGTTCTGTACTAAGTTATCTGTAAACATGGAGGAAGAATTGTCTACGGGTAGTTCATCGTAAGGGTATGCCTCAATTATGTGCTTTATGTCCTCGGGTGTTATCTGAAGATACATGGCTATCCTCTTTACAAACGGATTGTTGATATCGACTCTTTCTGTAGGTAGTTTGTACGCGTATAGGATCCCTCTTACCTTGTGGTATACGTTTAACAGCACCGCTACCAATTCTGATCGAAGGACATTGTATCGGTCGGTTTTACTTTCCTGTTGTTCCTCTTCGTCATCCTCTAACTCTATCTTTATCTCCGGTTCGGTATTCTCTACATTCACTGCCTCAGTACTGTCAAAAGTTTCATTATCCTCTAATTCAACTTCAAACTGTTGTGTGCCCTCTTCATCAAGACCAAAATCCTCTAATACACCTAAAGGGTCTAGAGAGTTGTCTGTAACTTCAAACCCTGCCTCCGGAAGAGTAGGTTTCTCAGAAGAGGTCTCTTCGTCCCCAACGTTATCTATGAGATCCGATTCAACATCCAGATCCAACTCAACATCCAAATCAAGGTCGATAGAAGGTTCATTATCTACGAGCACATCTGCATCAGTAAAACCTCCCGTCTTAACGTGGTACTGTTCGTTGGTTGAACAGGATTCGTTTTCAATCGCATTTTCAACCGATTCTATAGCAGCGTCAACAAACGTCAAACTGGTGTTATACTGTAATTCATCGATGATTCTGCACGCATGCAACAAACTTACATGAAGTGCCGGGTCATCTATCCTGAAACCGTTGTTCAATACTCTATCGATATTCTGTAACAAAATATCCCCGCCTTTCACATAGTTATGCATGATCCCCCGGAAAGTCTCTGCAACCACGCGCGCCTGGAACACCGGGTCGTCGGCTTTCGGATGTCCTTTGAATTTAAGGTACGCAACAACCTTATCGTCTAAAGAAGAGATTAACCTTTCAACTAACCTCGTGACACTCAACGCTGTTGCGTTGACGGATTCACCGTCCCTCCCCCAATTTTGTTTTAGATTATGTTTATTCATGATTAAATTATGGGCTTCAAAGTATAAAAATTTATCCCTTGATGTTACGACCTCATCCCTCATTCTCTCAAAGGCATTACGGCCGCGATCGAGAATAAATCCCAAAATTCATCTCAGGTGTTCACATCCGTGTAGGTGTCGAAAATCGTGACCTTATCTTTCGTTACGGAACTCGGTTTCGATCACTTTTCTTATTCTTCTTGCCTTTGTTTTACCTATCTTTTCAACCTCTTGCAACTCCTTCTCAGTGGCGTTTATGACGTTTTTAACAGAACCGAAATGTTCCAACAATCTGATAGCCGTAGTCGGTCCCACGCCTGGCAATGCTTCGATTATTGCGCGTTGTTCTTCAGATATGGTCAACACACGCCTATTACCCTTTACGTAAGGTAAACGTCTATTGATGAGTTGCTCATGACGAGCCAGAGCATAGATGAACTTTGCCGTCTCTTCCGCATCTTCGGTAAATACAATAGACAAACCGAACTCAGCAATCAACGATGCGCACGACCCCCAAAAAACGTTCCTCTCGAGTCGGTTTTCATTTATGCTCCCTTCAACAACGAAGACGACTTTATCGAAATAATCTTTCATGTTTTTGGCCTGCACGAAAACCCTTCCGTCTATGATAGAGTTCTCAAAATCTTTTCTGGTCTTGCGTTCTACAACAAGCCGTTCGGAAACAACAAAATCACCGACGGGTAATGTGCGGACTACAATATTAGCATCATATTCTTTCAGAAAATCAACGACCCTACTCTCGTGTACATCCGCATAGATGGTTATCATAGGAACACCGGACGTTCACCGTTTCCTTCTGTAATAATCAATGAGCCGTTCGATCTCCTTAAACCCGATGCTACATCCGGCAAACTTAATACGATAGAGGGCCGCTTGAAGAGCTTTCAACTCAATGTTCTGAAATCTATCGAACCATCCTCTCTCATAAGCCAGAGCGATCAATTCAGCGCTCCTAAACACATTGATCCCCCTAGTCATCTCGTGAAACCTATCAAGGTTCTTTTCGTTAACCGCTATGTGAACGTTCAGTTCGTTCTCGAGGTGCCTCTTTATCTCCATCGGTGCTTCTATCAACATCCGTGTTGTACGTTCATCCATGAGGAGATTGTTTATGTTGAGGTCGTTGGCTATGGCTATCATACCTGCTTCCCCTCTGTCAACAAGATGGATACTCTTACCGCGCGCATAAAATAGGTTATTTGTGATGTGAAGTATATCGTTGATTTCTTTATCCACATTCGACCCTACAACTTCGATAACACCGTCGTGATACGCGTCCAGTATCCGGATTGCGGACATTGCATACTCCTTTATATTGAGGGGATGTTCGATACATTCGTATCTGACAGATTCAGGGATAAGAAACCTGATTCCGTAACGATTATGCATCTCGTACAGTATATCAAGAAAACACGAGTCGGTCAACGCTATCAGCGAACTGGCATCACATATTATATCTTTACTTTTCATTCCATCCACCCTTAAAGCATCTGCCATTAAAGGTCATGATCAGTCAAGCATACGGCGAAGTTTATTCAATCTCATCTGCATAGTTATACCACTCTCAACCTTATCCGCCATCGTTGTTTTACCTACGTAGGAAAGTATCTTATGTTTGTCAACACGGGTTAGATCGGCCACACGGCTCAACGACAACCCTTTTGCGTACAATGTTGCAGCAATCTTGACCTTACCTCCTTCAACTAAACTGTTAACATACCTCTGGTCTTCAGCATCAAGAGAATTGACAAGTTCCAGAATCCTATCCAACCCTTTGGAAATCTTTTGATAATCATGACGGATTCCACCACGGATCACCTGGTTAAATGCGCTGTCTATACGGGATAGATACCTGCGTATGGACTCAGAGCGCCAATACCTTGGTTTTGTTACCAATTTAGTAAGCATATATGAAATCAATGCAAGACGGAATATGTGATAGTCAAACTCAATAACAAGTTCGTTCAGGCATTGATGATATACCTTCTTAAGCTTACGTGCATCCCTTTTTTTGTAGGCAGACCGAATCTTCTGTGCAAGTTCACTTATGAACCTATCTTTAGATACTGGCATGGTAGTAATGTTCCGGTAAAATTTAAATGCCTTTGCCAAAGACATCAGACCGCTGTGAGTGTGAATAAATGCCGTCAATCCATCTAATCCACAGTATATCTTTATTCGGAATGCATTTTAGTACATCCTAAGGTGGATAGAAACTGTCAAGAAAAACATACCTTGTGTATGCAAGTGGTGGAACAAGAAGGAAAAAATTACAATTTCCATCTCGATGGACCAAAACGTTTAAAAAACTATCATGATGATATCATGACTAGTTCGTGAGTGTATCACGAACATGATATGACAGGTCGTTACCTGAAGAGACCGACGGGGACCGACGGTGTTAATGGATGAATAATAGGAAACAAAGGGATTATAAATCTATCTACAGTTCGCTCAACCGCGAACTTCAGAAAGATCTAGAGGAAAACATGGAAAAATTCAGAGACCCTACGGTAATGGGAGAGATGGTTTATCTCCTACTCAGAGAAAGAGAAAACACAAACAGGATACTAAAGACAATATTGGAAAGGTTGGACAGAATAGAAAGGATGCTCAGCAGAGCAGAAATAGAAAGCGGGGATGAAACAATCGAAGGATTATTGCCGGAAATCGATGCTAAGATATTGGATTACATCAAGAAGAAAAAAATCGTCACGGCGACCGATGTCAAGAGGGAATTCGGATACAAGGGTACGAACGCTGCAAGTGCACGGTTGAACCGATTGTTCACAATGGGTTATCTGAAAAAGAAACAGGTAGGTAGAAAGGTGTACTATACAATAGCCTGAAGACATGAAAACATCATGCTCGCATCTGGCGAGGCGACCAAGGAGGGCGAGCTCCCACCCCCACACCTCCCACACCCTTTATTCACACTCTTATTCTCTCGCCCTCCCTTATCATATTAAGGTCAAAAGTAGGTGGTTGAAAATGCAGATGGTGATAACAAAAAACGATATTATTTCATACATAATCCTTAACCGAAGAAAAGGCGAGTTACGGTTTAAGAAGCAGTTTCTGCTTAGGAACGGAATAACACCTGAAGACTATGCTGTAAAGGCTTTAGCAGATGCGTTGACTGAAACAGAATCAGAACTAACGATCATAGAGAAGAAGATAGACATGGCCGGAATCGAGCCGATAGTACTGCATAAGAAAGAAATCGAAGAACTTAATACGATAATCAAAGAATACACAACCGAAGATATCATAACTGCCGCCAGAACAAAACAGGGCAAACTGTACGAACTGCTCAAGAGAAGGAGCGAGCTTTCAAAAGACAATCTCGAACGAAAAGAAGAGATAGCTCAACTTACACTTCTATTAACAACCATGCCGTTGGAAATAGCAGATAAGATTAAAACATTTGTGGAATCTGACGGTACGTCTTCCGATACGTTAGACCTTCACGGTGTTTCGGAGAATAAAATCGAAGACATAGTAAAACTTTTAAACAGATTAGGGATAGGAGTGCGCCGAAAAGATGATGACCGGTTCGTGCTTATTAAAGATGAAAATGCTGCAGAACGAGAAGTTGCCAGATTCATTAATGGAAGAAAGGTTTGGATAGATGCCGGTTCTGCAGACGAACTTGACAGACTGAACAGGGAAATAGAATCCGTGACCAACAGGATTCAGGCATTCACAATGAAAAAACAAATCAGGCCGTTGACCGAGGAAGAATTGGGAAATTTTGCAGAACTACAGAAGAGATATGTAGAATTAGTTACCAAGCGGGAAGAGCTTATAAAGACCAAAGCTGATTAAGGTCTTCCAAAATCTATGTGTGATCACTGAGACGCCCTTGGACTTTTCACGAGAGGGAGTGATATTGGGACAGTAGACCTCCTAAAAATCTACAAAAGATTTTTATATTAGATAGTCATTAAATTCTACTATGAAACACAAAATTGGAAAACACAAAATTAAAGAATCCGATAAAGAAGGCATATTTTCGAAAAGGATAGGTAACCGAACCTTCCGTGTAATGACACCTATGCTTGCACTTATGAACGGGTTCCTTGGCCAAAAAGATATACTTAATATTCCCCTGGGAGCTTTAGACCGACGGATAGCCAACACGGTCCTTCGTCTCAATGCACTGCCTTATGCCGAAACGATAGGTATACCGAAGATAGATAGCATAACGATCAAAGGGACAGGTTGGTTGGGTAAAGAGTTTCTGGACGATGTCGAAAATGTTGCAAAGGAATTTAAAGTAAAGGTTTTTCGTCATGGAGACGTCATTTCGTTAGAGATCGGCGGATACGGTGAACAGTTTTGGACAGTATTACGGGAGAAAGTGGTAACGCCAAGATACGAATATGAAAAAGGAGAAATAGATAGTTATTGAAAAAAGTTTGTATTCGATTCAGGTTTGTTCATGTTTTCTTTTATCTACTTCATTTCCGGTTTCTTTTTGGTATTCTGTATACGAATAGATGATCAGACCGATAGTTACTACAAATACTGGGAGAATAACAAAGATTATTGCATAATTCCGGAAGAATATTCCGATAGAAGCGAATATCCCTGCAATCTTAAACAACCTTCCAGCCATTCGGTGCGTCTTTTTCCACACTCTCTCGTTGGTCAGCGTCCAAGGAGTCCTTATTCCGATGAACCGGTTTCTCTCAACATTTTCGCATAAAATACCAACATAGAAAAACAATGCACCAAGACCTATCGGAACAGTTACATTGGGACTTATTTTGATGCCGAGGTTCCATAAGATCATCTGTATATGAATAAACAGCAGAAAAACGAAAAACAACACAATAAAACCATCGTAATAATTTTTGAACTTTTTTACGTTTGCTTTCATCGGGTCAATCCTGGGGATAACTATAAAAACTGACAAAAACCCAAAAAGGAGAAAAGGTATCAGGAACAATCCCCAGAATTTAGGTAGGTAACCGTCAACCTCTCCGCATGCGTTCCAGTGGGAAGCAAATTCTTCTGGCATGTAAGGAAAGAAGTAAACACTAATCAAGAAGGAAAAAATAACTATTCCTGAGGCGACCGTATATCCCCATCTCATACAGGTATCTTACATCAGATTCTTTTAAAATTTCGCCTTAAAATGTCTGTGATTTTGTAAAAAGGGTTAAATACAGGTGCGAGTAATTATCTATTTATGGAACATGTTGTTACCGCCATCAAAAAGAGCAAACGCGGTACCACATTAAAACGTACGTTAGTGTATTCTTTACACAACAGAGTGATCGAGGATATACTGGAGTCACGAAAACGTTACGGTAGCACTGCCAGATTGACCAACCTGTTAAAGAGTAGGTTTGACATTTACAAATTGTCTCCGGAAGAACTGGAAAGTTATGTGTCCGATAAAATACAGCTTCCTTTTGGAGAAGAAGCAGTTGATATACTGTTGTTAAACGGTTGCGTTCTTAAAATCGGTCAGGACGAATCTGAGTTTTTATCTGAGGAGATTATAAGGATAACCCATCCATATTCATACGTGATAATCGTTTCTTTGGACGAAAAATTTAATCATCTATATCCGAACATTTCCAATCTGAAAGCCGCTGAAGAACAGACCGAAGAAGCATTAAAATTCATAATAACTACAAACATGTCCTTCAAGTTTAACAACCAGTTGACCGAATATTACGATTCGCACTTACTCAGATACCTAGAGTTACGGTTCAATATCGGGGAAAACATGTGTTCGTCCCTTCCATCAATAATCCTGGCAAGGATATGGTAATCGAAAAGAATAACAGAATGTCTGTTGAGTCGTCCGACGTGTCACGTCCAAAACGTTAGGCACGGTAGGTATATTGGAGGTTAGGTTATCGGTTAAGTTACTGACTACCTTCTTCTCCAACTCTGTTTGTAACTTATCAACCTCATCCAAAGTATGATGTATCTCGTCTGTCAGATTTGCGGGCACGGGCGGATTCACTTTCACCGCGACTACTTCTGGAAATACTGTTGCAGTTAATACCGAAAAAAGGATAATCAAAGATAACATATTAACCGATAGAAATGTGATCTTTGGGATGTTGTACTTCCTACCGAACAACAGAAGGTACAGAGAAAATATGCCTACCGCAGATCCGGAGACCGCAGAGACCAAGATAGGATACGCCGTAAGGTTCATAAGCGGGATCAAAAATACACCTGTTATGAAGAGGATAAACAAACTGATGAAAATTCTTGCATCGATAAATCTTTCAAAAGGTATAATCCTAATTTTGTACAGATAGTGTAGATAAGAGTAGATGAAAGAATATCCAAAGAACATGGGAAGAACAACGGCCGGAGGGAATCCATCAGTAATCAGATACCACAACAGATATTGGCTCACAAATTGGATGATTAATAGGAAGACGTCTCTAATACCTACAATTTTTACTAACGATCTGATGACGTTTATCAATATTAAAATCAGCAACAACACTCCCAATACCGGAGATAACAGGAACAAACCGATTCCAAAAAGGAAGGATACAACGGTTAACACAGTGTATTCTTTAAAAGAAAGTATTCCTCTTGCTAACAGTTTTTCTTTTCGATTGTCAGGGTCGGTAAGGTCCGTTTTTAAGTCAATCATATCATTGATGAAATATACTGAGAGGTATCCGAAAAAGAATAGAAAAAACTTCAATATGATGTTTTCAGACAGAGGCTGTTTCATCGAGATAACCAGCAGATATACAAACAACAAAAGGAGAATTTTACGGGATAATACAGGAATGAAAAAATCTGACATGAAGACACGCACTTTGTCGAATCCTTCACATGAAGTTTGAACCTGCATGTCCAACACCGCGAACCGACAATCTAATACACGTCCTTTCTTTCAGCACTGTAGAAAGTATCACGTATCGACGCTGGTAATGAATATGAATGAACCGAAATTCTCACAAAGGACATTATTTTTAGAAAACATTTTTAAATGTAACCATAAAAAGTGAATTAGGGTGACCGTAATGAGTAAAAAAACAAAAACAACTAAGGGTAAAAAGGTAAGCAAGAAATCGAAAGCCGGCTCAAAAAAAACCAAATCCAAAAAAACCGGTAAGAAGGCTAAAGAGAAAAGAAAACGCATCCGTCCCGAGATTAAAGAAAGTGTGACAGAGCTTAAGGAGAACCTGTATGCGCAACTGTCATCGGAAGAAGATAAGGAAGAAAAAGAATTACTCATCCTTCAGACGGTAAGCTATGAACTGGCTGCCATAAAGTTAGCTATCGAACAGCTTACGAAAAGGTTACAATCGCTTAATGAATCGATAGAGAAACTCCGGGAAGAGAAGACAAATGAATGATTAATCGTGGTCCGAATGAAGTTCAACAAAGATATGATTCTAGAAACCGACCAATTCAAGATAGGTATAGATGCACCTCTCGGAGATGTGTTGTATATCTCCCACGCTCATAGGGACCACGTTTTCGGAACAAAGAGAAGAAAAGGAGTGATAGCTTCGGAGGCTACCCTACATCTCGGTGGCATAGATGTATCAAAACGGCTTGATCACAGATCATTAGGGATAGAACTGGTCAATGCAGGCCATATTCTTGGTTCAACACAACTTGTTGTAGACACATACGATGGAAGGGTAGTTTACACGGGCGATTTTAAACTGAGAGACGGTCTTATAAAAGGAGCCGAAATTGTAGAATCAGACATCCTTGTTATAGAATCGACGTACGGTCATCCGAACCTAGTTTTCCCTGATCAAGAGTCGGTATGGGAAGAGATGATAGATTGGGTAAAAAACAACTATAATAAAGGGCACACGGTCCTGTTAGGTGGGTTCTCAGTGGGTAAAGCGCAGGAGATTATCGATGTACTGAACAGGGAAGGGATCGAACCGGTTGTACACGATGCGGTTGAAAAGTACTGTAAGATATACGATAGATTCGGTTTGCGCCTCAACAGGGTTCCTGTATCGAGCGAGGAAGGACGAGAGATAGTCAACGGATCGCATTTTATCGGAGTGGTGCCGCAGCATATATTGAAAAGGAGATTCTGTTACGAATTATCCTTTTATTACGGTAGAAAGGTCGTATGCGCTGCAGTTACAGGGCAATACCTATTCAGGTACATCGATGTAGATAAGGTCTTTCCGATCAGTGACCATGCAGATTTTAACGAACTCTTGGAATACGTACTTCACTCAGACCCGGAACAGATATACTGTATCCATGGGCACAGTAAGATATTGGCCAAAGAACTTGTAAAAAGAGGTTACAAAGCCGAACCTATACAGAGAGGTAAAACAAAACGCAAGGTCAGAACTTTGGTAACACAAAGGGCGCTTTGAAAACTAACCGAAGAGATTATTTTTCAGCAGTTTCCCACATATGCCTAAGTTTTGTGTAGGCCATTTCTGACAGCACTATTTCTTTGTCGAATCTGTTACCGAACATGTCGTAAACGACAAGACGTACTCTGACCCTTCCCAACGGACCGGTTCCGACACGTTCCAACGAAGTTATGTAAGAGTAAGGAGTCTTGAAACTATCTCCCCTGACATTTAAATAAAACCCTTTCTCGTAAAAGACCAATGACCCTTCCTCATCGATTACATTTGTATAGATAGGTACACGTTCGATCTTTCTGCCGAGTAGCATGTCCTCTTCCAAACCCATGTGTCACTTTAATGTACAAAACCAATTTAAAGGTTATCCTGTTGTATTTATTCAAAACTGTTACAGGTGACGGATATGAAAGGGCAGTCCGCATTGGAGTTTATCACAACCTATAGTTGGGCTATACTCGCCATAACGTTTGTTATAGCGGTGTTGTTTTTTACAGGGTACTTTTCGATGTCAAAGTTCTATCGTACAGAATGTGTAATACATCCGGATTTTCCATGCAGTAAACCGGTTGCATATTACGACGGTAGCACGGTCCATGTGAAAGCGAACATAACAAACGGAATACAGTATAACATAACAATCAATGAAATAATGATCAGCGATACAGAAAGAAATTCTGGTAGCGTGGGCGCGTTGCCCGTTACAATAAAACCCGGAGACTCGTTTATAATGGATGCGGAATTCGATGTAGGGAAAGGCTGGGAAAACACGGTCAAAAGGTTTTTTGTAGTGATTAACTATACCGACGAATTCGGAATAGACCATACCGCTGCAGGTAGGATCGTGACAAAGGTAGAACCATAGACACCGCGGTCTCTTTTGTCTGAAAGGTGGAAGTATGGAAGAAGAGTTGTGCGAGGTCTGCGGACGTCGTAAAGCCAGGTATGAGGCTGAGATTGCAGGTGCGGTGCTCCATGTCTGTGAACGATGTGCAAAATCTGGTAAGATCATCAGAAAATTGGACGAGTCACAACACGTACCTGTCTATCCAACACCCGCCAATCAGCACGCATCTCTTAAAGAAGACGAACCTGAAGAGGAACTTGTAGAGGATTACGATGTCAGAATAAGAAATGCTCTGAAAAAACTCCGTATAACCTATCACGTATTGGCTGAACGTTTGAACGAAAAGGAATCGTTCATCGAACGTATTGTAACGGGAAAAGCGGTGCCTAACGAGTCTTTGGGTCGACGGATCGAAAAGGAATTAAACATTAAACTTTACGAAAGAGAAGAATACGTACCTGTTGGACACAAGAAGAAGAAAGAAGAGATAACTCTTGGTGATATAATCGAGGTCAAAAGGAAGAATCGTAAGTAATGACAGATTGGTAGGGTGGATACGATGGGTGTAGATATTAAAAGCATAGTTCAGCCGAAAGAAGTATCGATTTCTGACCTCTCAGGTAAATCCTTGGCGTTCGATGCATTCAATATTATCTATCAATTCCTTTCATCCATACGTCAACCGGACGGTACACCGTTGATGGACGAAAACGGAAACATAACGTCCCATCTCTCGGGATTGTTCTACAGAAACATCAATTTTTTGGAAGCAGGTATAAAACCGATCTATGTGTTCGATGGCGAACCGCCCGAATTCAAAGTTGCAACGTTGGAAGACAGAACAAAAAGGAAAAAGGAGGCGGAACTGAAATATAAGGAAGCGTTGGAAAAGGGGTTGTTAAAGGAGGCAAGAAAATATTCGCAACAGTTGTCCGAACTGACCGAAGATATGATCGAAGAGAGTAAAAAGTTACTCAGAGCCATGGGTATACCTACCGTAGATGCGCCGAGCGAAGGCGAGGCGCAGGCGGCATGGATGTCGGCAAAAGGACTTGTATACGGCGTTGTTTCTCAAGATTTTGATTCTCTGTTGTTCGGGGCTAAACGACTCATCAGAAACCTATCGATAACCGGACGACGTAAACTCCCGGGACGGGAGGTCTATGTAAAGATACCTGTAGAACTTATTGAACTTGAGGAAACATTAGAAACACTGGGGATAACAAGGGAAAAGTTGATATGGATAGGTGTACTGGTGGGCACGGATTACAACAAAGGGGTCAAGGGAATCGGACCGAAGACGGCATTAAAACTCGTAAGAAAATACGATTCTTTAGACGGATTGTTGGAATTTGTAGAAAACAAGTACGGTTATGTTTTTCCCGAGGATGTGCAATCAATAATCGAATTTTTCAGGAAACCGAAGATAAAAGAGGACCTGCCGAACATCGAATTAAGACGTCCTGATGAAGCACGGATCAAAGAACTGTTGTGTGACGTCCATAACTTCTCCGAAACAAGGGTTGAAAACGCGTTGGAAAAGATGCACAGAATATACAACGAACGTTATCTGCAAAAAAGTATAAAGGATTTCTTTGGGACGTGATTGGAACGTAATTCATCCTCCGTCCGAAACTGTCATCTTGCTCTCCTCTTCACAGAACCGGGCGATGTATTCTGAACATATCTTATGGATCTCCACACTCTGATTATTGACCCTTAGAGCGAGTTCCACCGCCAAACGTTCCAATCTCTCCATCTCTGAACTCTCCTCGGACGGAAGGAGATGTCCTGTTTCGATGAGGTTGGCTGCCTCTTCGATGATCAGACCTACCTTCTCATAATCCTGTGCTTCAACAAGGTCTACGAATTCTTTCGGCGCGATCTCTCTAAGGTCTTCCAGATACTGATTGAAGGCTGCCTGCTGGACTAGACGGAGTTCTGCCAAAGACAGTATTTTCTTGGTATCTTCAATCTTTCTGTTGTCGATTTCTTCACGTTGCCGTTCGGCTATCTTCTGCACATCATCCTTTTTCCTTTCTATATGGTTATCCCATAACATGTTCAAGACCACTGCTAACCCACCAAATAAGATAGGCACCGAAGCGGAGAGGACCATGTGCACGGTATCCGCCGCCTTCTGAACAGACGTTATTAACGCGTTGAAAGATGCAACCACTGCAGCCGGAGCTATACCCAGGATCCCGGCAAGTTTAGGGATGGATAGAATATGCTTTTGCGACTCAAGATGTTTCACTCGTTGATCCCTTAATCCCATGACGAACTCTATGTCTTTGCTACTCCGTTTTTTGAGACCTGCCAAGTTCTCCCGCACCGACTCTGCAGTGGTGTATATGAATTCTAGATAGGATATGTCCTTCTCGATATTATCACAGATCTCTTTTCTCTCTTCATCGGTGAGGTCCGGCTCTTGGAGAATGAGTTCGTGCACGTCGTAAAGGTCCTGAATACGGTCTTTAAGCCACTGCTTGCACTCTTCGGCAGCCTGTTCACGCCATCTCTCTTCGGAACTGTTTTCATCGGTGATAAAACCCTTACCGATCACGTAGAAGATGTTCAGAGCCGTACCGAAGGATATAGGTGCTCGATGGACGAAGGTATGAACAGAAGGTGTCTTGACCTGAAAGGTGTTTCGTTTCTGGTTTATCCGTTCCATTACCGACGGGGGTATGAAACTGGTCCTCTTCACATCTTTTTTCTTTTGTTCCATCTACTCACCCAATTATATTATAGAAGTTGAGGTTTAAAAATATTGTGTTAATTAGTGTTTATTTTAAATTGTATATCCGGATTCCGCTACCTCAAGTTTGATTGTAGAACAGTGGACAGTGGAGGCGAAAACCTCACTTATTCTGCGTGGTTATTCATCTTGTTGCACGAGCCTGCTGATAAAACTCACACGTAATCCGCCCGGTGATCGAGAGAGAAATATCCGTGCACGAGAAGAATGCATAGCCAGGATCATCTGTTCAACAATGACGTTGTACTTCTTAAGCAGATCAACATCTTCCTTCAAAGCATGTTGCATCCTTCTAAAAAGCTCTTCTGAAACGGTTCCGTGAAACATAAAATTAAACGAAACAGCATTTGCAAATGAAAATTTTCGGACTCTCAACTCGATATTAGGCACCGTAGTACTTGATACAACCTTGTGGAGAAGAAGCACCATCGCCTGCTGTAGTTGTTTCCAGTCGGATTCCATAGGGTCATCGTATTCATAATCATCGATGATTAAAGTGGTTTTTGAGTGACCGAGCGCACTTTCCTTACTCACCCTACATCCGAGCATCTCTACGAAACGTCTTACTGTAAATGCACCTTCATCTGCCTTTGGCCGTGCGTTTCGATAGCGTGATAGCAGTTCATAACTCTTAATGGATTCCTCATCGATCATTTTTAAGAAGTTCTTTACACTCTCTAATTGGTTACAGAGGTCTTTGTCATCATCAGTTTTGATTTTCTCAAGAGTGTGTTCGGCCTTTCTAACTGCAGTACTTATTACGTTGAACGCGTTACCGAACCGATCATTGAACTCTGTACGGAACCTTCTGAATTCGACCACCGAGGTCAGTACACTCAACATTCCGTTCAGTACTTCATCCTCAACGATGCTATCATCAACGGGTAATGAATGTCCGTTGGACATCTTGTTATCAAGGATAAGGATACCCACAGGACCGTAGGAATCCCATAAAGGTATGGAAACAAAACTACGAATTCTGAAAGATGCATAAACTGCATCTGGGTTGACAAGAGGGTCATCGTATATGTCTTTCACATTTGCAATCGTATTATTCATCAAGGAATACCAGATAGGCCTTTTTTTAACAGATTTGGGTCGGGGAGCATATCTTGGGAAAAAGGTCGATGCATCATTTGTAACATAACTACCGAAGTATTCCAACCTCTCGTCCTGATGATTGTATTCCATGACCCACGCTCGTTTTATAGGGAGTGTGTTTACAAGATACCTCAATATTAAAAGAAGTTGATAACTGTAAGGTTTGTTAAGGATCGCTGCTCTCTGGACCTCAGAGATCACCTTCAGACAGTTGTACCGTGAAACGGTTTCGGATGCTGTCTTGATGTTCATAAAAAGTGATTCTCCCAATCGTTTGACGACAGACGGTCCGATGAATTTTCTGTGAATAATCTTTTCAACTGAATCAATACCATCAGAAGATTTGGTTTTACTCGACTTTCTAAAAACCACGGTCATCATGTCAAACCATCAATAATATTAATATCATAAAAAGTTTAAAAATATGTTCATTCCATTCATATACTTCTCGCCTTACCTTATCTCCCCACTTTGCGGATTGATCGATTTTATAAAGAATTATTCACAATCGCAAGCAACGACAGAGTTTTAATAAAGTTTATAAATGTAGTTATCGTATTTATAACTTCAGATTAGAATTCTTATACTGATGTTTATACTGCCATGTAGACAGTTCTACGGGAAGAGGTGATAGATGTGAAGGTAATAGTGAGCACAAAAAACGGTAAATCGTACGGTATCGATCTGCCCGCGGACAAAGAACCCCTGCTTTATCATAAGAAGATAGGTGATGATATAGAGGGCGACTTGATAGGTCTCCCAGGATATGTACTTAAAATAACCGGAGGTAGCGATATCAGCGGTTTTCCTATGAGGTATGACATTGAAGGTAACAGAAAAATAAAGATCTACACTTCTAAAGGTCCGGGATACAAACCTAAGAGAAAAGGCGAATTTGCGAAAAAAACAGTAAGGGGAAATGAAATAGATAACACCATAACAGAAGTGAATACAATCGTTGTCAAAGAGGGGACGGTCAAGATCGAAGAAATTCTAGGTAAAAAAGAGGGAGATAAAGAGGGAGATAAACAGAATGAATAAAAAGAAGTCTTCTTGATAAAAAGCAGTTTTTGGTGATATTTTGCAGGCGGAAGTCAACGTTGGATTGTTGGGTCATGTCGATCACGGCAAAACGTCTCTTGCTTATGCATTGAGTGGCGTGTGGACAGACACGTACAGCGAAGAGTTACGTAGGGGAATCAGTATCAGAATAGGATATGCAGATGTCAGCATATTCAAATGTCCGTCTTGTCATAGATATTCAACATCTAAAACATGTCCGTACTGTCATGCAAAAACCGAGTTCGTGAGGAAGATATCGCTTCTCGATGCACCTGGACATGAAACACTTATGGCTACCGCAATATCAGCATCCAGTATAATGGATGGTACAATTTTGGTCATAGCGGCAAACGAACCTTGTCCACAACCGCAAACTAAAGAACACCTGATGGTACTTGAAGCCATGGGGATTAAAAACATCGTGATAGTACAGACAAAGATAGACCTTGTAAAAAAAGAAGACGCTATCAAGAACTATGAGCAGATCACAGAGTTCTTAAGAAGTTTTGGTTATGAGAACGTGCCTATAATACCTGTGGCCGCTCATTTCAAGATAAACATAGATAAAGTACTGGAGGCGATAGAGAAACATATCCCGACACCTAAAAGAGATGAATCGCTGCCTTTTAAGATGTATGTTGCAAGATCTTTCGATGTTAACAGACCTGGTATGCCTATAGCCAAACTCTCTGGAGGGGTAATAGGCGGGTCCATAATCCAGGGGAAAATAAGTGTAGGTGATGAGATAGAAATCAGGCCCGGACTGCCTAAAAAAGGTAGCGAGATAGAAACAGAACCGATAATAACCACTGTCAAATCGTTGGCTGCAGGGTCAGAACAACTAAAGACGGCAAAACCTGGCGGTCTGATAGGAGTAGAAACACAGGTCGACCCGTATTGGACCAAAGGAGATCGTCTCATAGGAAGTATTGCGGGCAAGCCCGGCACGCTTCCCGAAGTAGTAGATTATATCAAGGTCAAATACGTGCTCTTCGATAGAACCGATTTTGAGAATAAACCGTTTACTCAAGGAGAACCTATCGTAGTAAGCATAGGAACGGCTACCGGTGTAGGGGTTGTTGCACAGCCGGGTAAAGATACGTTAGAGATAAAACTAAAACGTCCGATGTGCAAAGATAAGGATAGTCCGATAGCTATAAGTAGGAGAATCGGACAGAGATGGCGATTGGCAGGGCATGGCAGAATTATCGGATGAGGAGAACGGTGAACAATAGAATGGAAAAACAAGAACTCTGTTACATATGTGGTGCTCCTGCGGTTCTGAGATGTAGAATGTGCGGTCGCCCAGTATGTGAAAAACATCAAGTTAACGGTGTATGCATAATCTGCCTCAGGGGAAGGTTTATAGATGAGAAACTTTCCGGCAAATCGATCAGGTAGCAAAAATAAACCATCATACGAATAAGAGAGAGATGTTTACTTCTTTTTGTAATCGAAAAATCCCAACCTTGCCAACCATATGCGCCAAACAGGTTCGATGTTTAATCGAAAAAGTTCTGGTTTGCTAACCCAGCGCATGTTCTTTGCCTCGGTAGATGGACGGATCAATTTTCTTTCGGAATCATCTAACGGAATTTTATATTCAAACACGAACCACTCATGTCCTTTCACACCGTACACACAAGTGTTCCATGGGACGAACTCGTGAATCCGGAGAATAAGGTATTCTCGGTTTATGGTAATGCCGGTTTCTTCGAATACCTCACGAACAGCAGCCTCCTCAGGAGATTCACCTTCATCAACATGACCTGCAGGACACGCCCAGCCAAAGGGAGGGTTGGAACGGTTCATCATTAAGATCCTCCCCTCAGTATCACGGATAACAACACCTACCGACTGATGATTGATACCGTCGATGTATACCATTTTCGGCATCTTTACGGGATGATTCGTACCGACCGTCCTTTTCTTGAGACCTGACATAGTACATGTTGTTCTATAAAAGAATTTAAAAAGGAATGTTAAATATGTGTTAATAAATGGCGAAATGTTTTTAAAGGATTAATGTGTTAATATATCATAAATAGTGGGTGATGTCTTATGAGTTGGGCCCGTAAGTTTAAGAAAAAGGCTGCTGAAAAACGGAGAAAGATTGTTAAATGGGAAAGGAAACATTTAGGTGTCCTCGGTAAGGAAGTGCGTGTCAGTAAATCGTTAAGAAAAATGTTGGTCGGTGCTGTTCTGGTTTCAACGATGTATTCGAGCGGTTGTGCGGTCCCGTGCTACAATGTTCGGTTGGAAGATAATACTGGAGAGATGAGAACGTACTATATTGAGAACAGTAGATATCTCCCTATGATGGAGGTAAAAAGATACGGAAATAGGCATAAATCTCTATATACCTATGAATATCGGGCAACCGTCATGGATTCGATTATCACCGATTTCATAAACAGAAGTGATGGCGAATTCAGAGGAGATACGATATACGCGACCGTGTACAATGGCGAATCCGAAGTTTACAAAACAATGTTTGTCAGAGAAGGCAATCTGTGGATTAGAGAGAACGACCTACCGGCATCTCCGACGAAAAAACGTATTAAACGTGTACCGACACGGTTCAGTTTACACATACGCGGTGATATGGGTACCGATGTCGAAGTTCCTCTACGGATTCCGGTGGGTGGAATGGACCCGGGACACATGGCAATCAGATACGGAACGATTAAAGCGACGAGAATGATCTATGAGCTAAGCGAGGTTATTCCTGAAGATACATTGTACGTGATCATATTTGACAAGGAGGAGAATAAGAAGATATTCGAGGTACCGATAATCAAATCTGCATTAGTCGATTCCGTAAACTCATCAATAAAGAGCGCTCAAGAAACCGGAAGAACCAACGACGGACAGTAAGATCAACCTCTTTCTGAGGTTTTATTTTTGACCTTTATCTGCAGTTCCTAATCAGATAGATGTACTGCTTGACCCTCTCCTGAAGATAAACCAGTTCTTCGTCAGGAGAATCCTTATAATTGATACTGAGCGTGTTCCCGTTCTTATGTTCAAATAGGATCCCTTTTCTAACCAGAAAACTGATCGTCTCCTTAATTTTTGGTATTAGATCATCCTTACCGTCTCTCTTGAGGGCGCGTTTGGTGTTCTTGTACACAAGTTCTCTCGGTATATAACTATCATTGGTTGCCAGGTTGCCTTCTTTACGTCTTACCCCATAGGTGATAACATACTCTACAACTTCGTGCGAAATCTTACACTTTTCTAAATACTCTCTTGTATCGTCATCTACCTTAAACCTATCGTTTATTGGGTCTTCAGTAACGTACTCGTCAACACCGTTTCCGTTCTTTTCACCGTTGTACAACCTCTTCTTTTTCCTCTCCAATATGTTGAAGATATTCTCTCCTGCCGTTTCGGGAACATTATCTATATTATCCAACAACATCTCTTGATATCCGGTGATCAATTCCTCCAGATACTCATCGTCTTTACCACAATCACTTTCGGTAAACTTCTCGTAAACAACTAATGATGCTGCCAAGTTCATCTTAACTCTTAACCGTTCTTTTAGATAGTTCCTACGTTTCTCTCTGTCGGCTAACTCCTTCCGATACCGTCTCTTTATGTTATCCCACAACCTCTCCACATCAATCACATAATAGTTCCCATTGTCCTCATAATATTCATTATTCGCCAGATCCTCGATCATCTCAGAAAATAATAATAGACGTGATTTTGGATACTTGCTCCGTAGATATACCCAAGTGGCGAACACCCCTGTACGTATGGGCTCGGTGTATTCTGTTAGTTTATCACCTATGGATTCAAAACCGTATTGGAGTAGGATGAACACGTTAAGGTCGTCTTTTAATATATATTTCAAGAGTTCGGAAACCTTACTCTCCTTTGGCAGGTATATCTTAGGTGGGAAGTGTTCGTTCCCTTCTGCGACAAGATGAATTTTGTCAACCGGTGTGTACCGGCTCATCTTCTTCTCTGCAATAGATTGTAGGATCTCGTTCAAACCGTCTTCTGTCAACCTACGTTCTTCGATCAACGTTCTTTGATAGTCTGACAAATCTTCAACCTTTATCCCAAGGAGATTGAACGCTTCTTCAGGAGGGAGACGTACCTCAGCACGGTCAACCTGTTGGAGGTGTTCTTTTGCTAGGGTTCGTAATGTTTTCCGGTATAGGGATGAATAGTACTCGTCTATTACTCGTTTAGATATGAATAGATCGCTAACTTTCTTAGGTCTTTTACCCGTAACCTCTTTAACCAACTTTGTCAACCCGTCTATAGACCTAAGAGCGTGGTGAACCACC
>JAGGXE010000003.1 GCA_021163225.1 Candidatus Micrarchaeota archaeon
ACAAAAATTTAAAAACACCAACTGATTAACCCAAACCTATGATACGAACCCATACATGCAACGATCTGCGAGAGGTTGACGTGGGTAAACGTGTAGTTCTTACGGGATGGGCTAAAGGGATCCGCGAGCACGGTAGGGTCACGTTCATAGACCTGTGGGACAGGTACGGTATCACACAGATCGTAGTAGATAAAGATTTGATTCGGGACCTGAAGATCCACAAGGAAAGTGTTGTCAGGGTAGAAGGTACAGTTCAACTTCGTTCTTCTCCAAACCCGCATCTGCCGACGGGTAAAATAGAGGTGCGCGCGGATAAGGTTGAAGTATTATCCTTGGCTGATAAATTACCGATGGAGATCAGTGACCCCAACAATACGGATTATACTAGGTTGAAGTACAGATATCTCGATTTACGGAGGAACGCAATGCTGAACAATCTTATCACCCGTCACAGGATCGTTACCTGTATTCGTGAGTACCTCAATTCTAACGGTTTTGTTGAGGTTGAGACACCCATACTTGCCAAGTCTACACCGGAAGGTGCCCGAGATTTTCTCGTACCGTCCCGTTTACACCGTGGTAAATTCTATGCGTTGCCGCAGAGCCCTCAACTGTTCAAGCAACTTCTCATGATCAGCGGACTGGACAGATACTACCAGATAGCACGGTGTTTTAGAGATGAGGATTTACGTGCCGACCGTCAGTTGGAGTTCACTCAAGTGGATATTGAGATGAGTTTCGTAGAAGAGTCCGATATAATGGATCTGATAGAAGGGATGATGGTCAAACTTTTCAAGGAGGTTCTGAACATCGAACTTGACCGGCCGTTTCCCAGGATGACTTACGAGGAAGCGATGAGCAGGTTCGGTACCGATAAACCGGACCTACGGTTCGGTCTTGAACTTGTTGAGATCACCGATGTTGTTAGAAGTTCGGAATTCCGTATACTGTCAAACGCCGAATCGGTGATATGTATAAAGGTGGGACCGTCTGCAGACGCACCGGAAATATCGTACAGCAGGAAGGAAATCGATAAACTTGTCGAGTATTTGAAACCGTTCGGTGCAAAAGGTCTGATATACCTTAAACTCGGTGAGTCCGGACTGGAAGGGCCTATGGCTAAGAAGATCGATGAACAAACAAAGGAGAAGATTGTAGATCGATTGGGTATGAAACAGGGCGATTCCGTGTTCATAGTGGCCGATAAGAGAACCGTGGCGCGTAAGGTGCTCGGCGAACTCAGGAACGTGATCGGTCAACGGTTGGGTCTCAAAGATAAACGCGTGTTCAAGTTTGTTTGGATTACCGATTTTCCGATGTTCGAGTACAATGAGGAGGAAGGTCGTTACGAAACAGTTCATCATCCGTTCACACAACCTAAGATCACATCGTACGATGAGTTGAAGGATAAGGAAAACTGTAAGGCACGGGCATACGATATCGTGTTGAACGGTGAGGAACTGGGCGGCGGATCCATACGTATAAACACTATCGAGATGCAGAAAAGGGTCTTTGAAGAGATAGGCATCGATGAAAAGACTGCGAGGGAGAAGTTCGGGTTTCTGTTGGAAGCGTTGCGGTACGGTGCACCGCCTCACGGCGGTATAGCGTTGGGTCTGGACAGGTTGGTGGCAATGATGCTCGGGCTTGACGATATCCGGGAGACGATCGCGTTCCCTAAAACGAAGAGCGGTGAAGACCCGATGCTCGGGGCGCCTTCAGAAGTGTCGGACGATCAACTCAGAGAACTGGGGATACGTCTGATGGATGACGGGTGAAACACGGTTGTCGGGAAGTGGAAAATACCAAAACATTTAAACAAGTATTCCGTGATATAACAGATTGAGATGTATGACCCGATGTAAAGGTTTTGATCAACGGAGGTGTTTATCATGGGTAAGGTTTATTACGTGAAAGAAACGTATAACAACGCCTTCAGGATAGAGAAGATATACGATTTAGCGGGGCGTATCATTCTTCACGGTACCGTAACATCCGGTCGGATAGAACCCGGGATGAGCGGCGAATCCAACGGTAAACGGTTCGTTATAGAAACGATCGAAGTGAAGAATCAGAGGATCGATTATCTTTTGGAAAACGAAACAGGGGACCTGATAGTTAAAGGTGTGAAAACGGTCAAACTCGAGGAAGAGGATTTTAAACCGGGCCAGGTCCTTACCTTCTGAAGGTTCTAGGTTCAGATTAAGGCGCTGATATGATAAAGGTCGGTTGTTGCGGATGGCGTTATTTTCGTCCTAAACGGGTCATCGGGTTAGATTGGAAGAGTAGATATAAATCCGTGTTACAGGCGTACGCGTCGATGTTTTCTTTGGTGGAGGTCAATTCCACGTTTTACAAACTTCCGAAGAAAACAACAGCGGAAAGATGGTACAACGAAGCCGCAGAAGTGAACAGAGACTTCGAGTTTACTGTGAAAGTTAATCGGAAGATTACTCATGATGACATGTTCGGTAAGGAATCGTACGAAGTGATGGAGAACGTTAAAGAGGTTGCAGAGGCGCTGAAGGCAAAGGTGCTCCTCTTCCAGACGCCTCCCGGGTTTAAACCTACCACGTCCAATAAACGTAAGATGGTTGAGTTCTTTAAAACGGTTGACCTTTCGGATTTTATACCCGTATGGGAACCGAGGGGAAGATGGTGGTCGCAACCAGAATCGATCCTCCGGATATGCAGACGGTTTGACATCACAACCGTTGTAGACCCTTTTCACTATGACCCCGTATATGTTAACGAGTCGGGTGTCTGCTATCTCCGGTTGCACGGGTTGAACAGGCGTAGAATGTACGATTACAAGTTTACAAAAGATGATCTGATCAAACTCAAAACCAAGGTATTACGTTACGATTACGACAGGGTCTACGTGTTGTTTAACAACATCTACATGTATCAAGATGCGGGAGAATTCATCCGTATACTGAACGATGAGTTCTGAACATAACAAAAACTTCTCTTCATTCCGTAAGTTTGAGCGGTCGGATACGTTTGACCCGTTCCATGACCTCCTCAATAACGTTGTCCACATCTTTAGACGTGACCCTTCCGTTACTTCTCCTTTCCACGATCTTTTTGACCACGTATTCTACCTTGTAATAGTTTTTGAATCGTTCGTTCAACTCCTTCCACTTTATACCCTTCAACAGTTCGGATAACTCTTTGTTCAACGGAAGGTCTCCCTTGACCATCAGTAACGCGATGCTCGGATATCCCAGATATCCTTTGAATCTGGACCCGTTATCGTCAGAACTCACGTAGACCCTACCGTTCTTTTTCCTGTATTTGAGATGGTATGTTCTGTCACCCATGGAACTTTTGCAAACGGCATCGTTGTTCCCGACAACGATCCTGCGGTCAGCGATGGCACCCATAGCTTCCAAAACCTTTATTCTGGGCGGCAGTTTCCAAACGTCCCCGTCAGTTTTTACGGTGTCGGAAGTTTTCTTCACGGTCATGCAATCCACCCCGATTTCTTTGTCAATCTGTCCCGTGGAGTTCCCGTTTCCACCTACGTCCGCACATCAAATAAAACCCATCCCGTTTTATAAAACCGTTAGGTTCGTCCGGCCGATATTCTCCGATTTTGCAGACAAAAGAGGACAATCATTATAAACAATATCATCCTATTTAATAACCGATGAAGGTTGCTATTCTCGGTGATACGCATTTCGGTTATACCAGGTACGAAGAAGACAGTTATGTTCAGGGTGAGGAAGCGTTACGTTCCGCTTTCGAACGTGCGGACATAGTGCTCCTTGCAGGCGACATCTTCCATCATAAGGTACCATCTCTGGGAACGTTGGCGCGCGTGGCGGACATCTTCCGAAACCTCTGTAAAGATTACATGGTTCATGATGTAAAGTGCAGCGTGATCGAGAACGGAGCATGTCGAGAGATCGATTGGTTGGGGTTGCCTATCGCCGCCATCCACGGTACCCATGAGATCTCTGGCAGAAACATTACACCTGTTAAACTGTTGGAACGGTTGGGTTTTTTGGTGGATGCGGGTGGTAGAACGGTTCTGTTCGAAAAAGGGGAGGACCGTGTGGCTGTTACCGGGTTGGGCGGTGTTGCCGAAGAGTTTGCTAAGAAGGCGATCGAGAAGATGGACCCGAAACCCGTGCCGAACGCGTTCAACATATTCATGATTCATCAATCTATCCGGGAACTGATGTACGACGTTGCCGGTACGTTCATGAGTATATACGACCTGCCGAAAGGGTTTGATCTGTACGTGAACGGACATATCCATAAACCTGTTGAATGGAATAAGGACGGGATCCTTCTTCTGATACCCGGTAGTACGGTGCTTACCCAACTCAAAAAAGAGGAGCAGAAGCCTAAGGGATATTGGCTCTTCGATACGGATACTAAGGATTACAGGTTTATCGAGATCTGTTCCCGACCTTTCATATATCGCGAGATATCTGTTGACCGTGACCAGTTATCGGATATCGAAGCGAAACTGAAGGATACGGTTAAGGATGTGCTTGAGAGGGAGTATAAGAAGAAACCGATCATCAGAATACAGTTGGTCGGCAGGTTACCTAAAGGATTAACCCCGGGCGATGTCCCGTCCACTCTACCGACACTCGATACGGACAGGATCTTTCATCTGCAGATCGATAAGAACGGGTTGGAGAGTGAGGAGTTCGTCAAAAGTGTTCAGCAGGTTCGTGAGATGAAGGAGAACAACGTATCCGTCAAAGATTTCGGTTTACGTATCCTTTCCGAACGACTTAGGGAACAGGGTATAACTCTGGACCTGAACAGGTTGTTCGAACTGTTGCTCGAGTCACCGGACCAGTTCTATGAAGTGTTCAAAAATCTCGACCCTAACGAACTGAAGACCGAACCGTCCGAACGTACGGTTACCGACGTATCCGACAACTCCACCGTACGAAGAAGTCCGAGAAGCCCGTCACAGAACGGTCAACAGAAACTTATTCTTTAAACCCTTTTTAAGACCTCCTTGACCAGTAGTTGTACAACACGGAAAGTGATCTGACTGCATCGTTTGGCGAAGAGAATGCGGGTATACCGTAACCCGATAGTATGTGCGTATAACGTTGCGTGTATTCGCCTCCCGTGGCCACGACGACCAACGGTTTATCAAACGATTCGAACCTTTTTATCAGTACGTTTATTATGTCATCGTTCATGCTGACGGTTTGGAACAGTACTATCACTACGAACATGTCTATGTTGGAATCCTTAGCGAGTACGTCCAAAACTTTGGCGTATCTGTCTGCGTCAGCATCACCTATCAAATCGAGCGGGTTACGGATGTTCGTGTATTCGGGTAGTTTGGTTTTAAGTTGGTTAACCGTCTTTTGAGAGAACTGAGCCAGATGAAGACCGTGCCGTTCAATCGCATCGGCCGCTAACACGCCGTTACCGCCACCGTTTGTGATGATGGCAACCCGTTTACCTTTCGGTTTCGGTAGTGATAACACCTTTGTGAAAAGGAACAGGTCGTTCAACGTTTCGGCTTGAATGGCCCTTGTCTGCCTGAACACTGCTCTGTAGGCCATAGCACTACCCGCCAACGTACCTGTGTGTGATAGAGCCGCCTTGCTCCCTTTCTCGGTGTTACCCGCTTTTAACACTATCACGGGTTTACGTCTGCACACCCTCGACAACGTCTCCATGAACCGTTTACCGTTCTTTGTCCCCTCCATGTACATAACAATGGTCTTCGTGTCGTTGTCAGCAGCCAGGTATTCGAGCAGGTCCGACTCATCCGTCTGCGCGGCGTTACCGTAGGATGCAAATTTTGATATGCCTATCCGTTCGTAAGCCATAAGGTCCAACAGGCAACCGCCAACCGCACCGCTCTGTGTTATCACGGACACGTGCCCGGTCTTCGGACGTTGTACCTTGTAATGGGGGAGAAAGATAGTGTCGAGATGCGAATACGCATCGAACACGCCCATCACGTTCGGTCCGAGCATTACCATTCCGTATCTGTCTGCCGTTTCAGTGATTCTCCGTTCCAGGTCTGCGTTACCGACTTCTCTGAACCCGCCCGATATCACAGTAACCGCACGTACACCTTTACGGCCGCATTGTTCCAGAATGTTCGGGACCAACCGTGCAGGTACGGCTATGACCGCCGAATCGACCCTACCGGGTACATCGAGAACAGTTGGGTAACATCTCAGTCCGAGGATTTCCGTAGCGTTCGGGTTGACCGGATAAATCTTGCCGGGGTACGAGTTATCTATCAGGTTTTTGACTATTACGTTCCCTATCTTGCCCGGATGCCGTGAAGCACCTATAACGGCTACGCTCCTGGGGGCGAACAGATGTTTCATCTTCCTGAAAAAACTCTTTGCTCTACTACCGTTCGCATGCCGATACGTTCTCCGACCGGGTTGTTCTGGTCCGGAACCGGTAACGCGTCCGTCAGATGTTATCACCCTGACATCTACAACCGTGTATCCGTTCTCGTCGGCTATCACGGGGTTAAGGTCTAACTCGGCTGGGTCGGTGTCCATCAGAAGGTTGCATGTTTTTAACAGAAGGTCGGTCAGTTTTCTTTCGTTGACAGGTTTACTACCCCGTGCGCCGCTCAGTATCGGATGCGCTTTGATCTCGTTGATCATCTCTTTAGCGTCAGACCTTGTGATCGGACATACCCTAACGGAAATGTCTTTGTACACTTCAACGAATATACCGCCTAATCCGAATATGATTAACTGTCCGAACTGCGGGTCACGTTTACCGCCAACGATGAGTTCTACACCTTTTGAGATCTGTTTCTGGATGAGGTATCCGGTTAACCGTTTACCGAACCGTTCCATGTTTTGTTCGATGGCTTTGCAGGCAAGTTTGACATCGTCATCGGTATGGATGTTGAGTTTGACCGCTCCGTATTCGGTCTTGTGTAAAACGTCCGGCGACAACGCTTTTACGACTACCGGGTAACCGAGCTCGCGCGCGCAGCGGACTGCGTCCGCTGCATCGCGTGCGAGCCGGTAACCAGCAACGTTTATACCGTATTTTTTGAGCACATCAAACCAGCATTCAACATTCCCGACCTTAGGTTCCATATGGCAAGACCTCCTCAATCTTCTAAAACCTTATTTCCCTCCGCTTCCTTTCCGAATTTCTATGAGTAAATGCCCGGATACCGATTTTTTTGGCATTGGAGTTATCTTTTGAAAAACCATAATAAACCGAGCGCTATCAGAAGTATCAGTACCACGATGAGGATTATATGTTTACTGTATCTTCGGATGTAGTAGGAGTACTTGCTCTTCCTACCCAACCGTTTTATCTCTTCGATAGATAGTTCACGCCGTCCTTCGCCCGTTTCTTCGGAAGTTTTCATACCGGCGGGTTTACGTCCCACCGCGCCTTTACCGCTTCTCATCAGCGACATCAGTTCTTCGCCTTCAGTCTTTTCAGGCAGGACTTCTTTGACCTTGACTTTACGTCTCAGTTTGCCGACTTTGTTAAACCCTTTTTCGGTGAGCATCAGCGTTATCTTAGCAGACCTTACAGTGTAGTCTATGTACCCTTTTTTGTAGAGTTTGTCAAGATGGTATGCAAGGTCGTCGCTCCGTATATGCATTATCTGTTTAACGTCCTCGGGAGTGACGGCACCGAGAGCGATCGTTTCAAGAACTGATCTGTCAAGGTCGGAGAATTCTTCCCTGCTCTTCTGATCGGCCAGTTCCAGTACGTATCTTCCCTTTTCTGTGATGACTATCGGTGTATGCCCCAATGTCTGTTGAAAATCTATCAGACCTTTAACTTTCATCGTACCCAACAGGTTTGCGGTTTCGAAAAAGCTGGTGTTTATCTTGCTGCCGAACTTTTCAACGGTCGAATCGGCATCTATCCTGTGTAACACTACGAGATCCATGAATTCTATCTCTTCCATGGTGTAAATAAAATCCATAACTGTTTAAATCCTTTCCCTCTTTACTTACATCGTGTTACATACCTGCCGATGTGCCTCGGCCCAACCGATGTTTCCTTTTCTTCGATTCTAATCAACAGGGGTGGTCGTGATGGAATGTGTAAATCGGGAACGCAATCTATCGACATGTCCGTGCACCTACGAACTGTGTCCGAGAAAAGGGATATGTTGCGAATGTATCAGATACCATCTTTCCAGAGGTGAACTGCCAGCATGCGCGTTCAGTAAAGAGGCGGAACGAACCTACGACAGGAGCATAGAACGGTTCATAAAAGATTGGCAGTCCAGAAAGAGGAAGAGTTGATTTTTTGTTAAATGAGTTGGTCTTTGAAAAAAATGGGAACTTTCTCCTTTAATCAGACATGAAGACCTAAAATCCTATTCTTATTCGATCTCAGCAGATGAAATACCATTCGTGCTAACACATGAAAATACTTAAAAACTTTTAATGGATTAAATATCAATGAAAGTACTATAAAAAGAAGATCTTACAATTGGTGAGGAATGATTCAATGAATAGAACTATAAACATTTCTTTCATCTTGATTGCATTTACGTTACTGACACTATTGGGATGTACAGACTATAAGGATAGTAACCGAAATATAACCTCAGAATTTTCTAACTGTGTTGTTCCAACAGGTGGGATGTTGGTCAATAAAAGTGTTGTATTCTGTCCAGGAGAATATAATCTTTCTGGAAGTATAATCATTAACGCCGATGATATTGTTGTTTTATGTAATAATACTGTGTTAAACAGAAGACAAGGGTTATTTGATTATATAAAAGGTATAGAAAACAAGGGACACAAAAATGTTACTGTTAGTGGATGCACACTCAAGAATTTTTGGTATGGGATATATTGGTATAATGGAACAAACGGTTTAATTGAAGATAACACTATTATCCATAGTGATAGAGGTGTTTTAATTGAAAAGGGTTTTGGAAATAAAATCATCAACAATTCTGCTGCTTTTAGCACCGTAGGAATAGAAGTAATAAAAAGTTATAGGAATACCATCTTTAATAATCGTCTTCAGGAAAATAGGCATGATCTTTACTTAGCACCAGATAGGTATAGTGGATGGGACGTGGAGATATGCAGCAATTTAATCAAAAACAACACGGGATCAAATGATCTTCCAATTGGGTATTATAACTACTCTGTAAATCTTTCTAATAAAAGATTCTCTCTATTAATCTTATGTGATGCGGATTATTCTAACCTAAATAACATCACTGTTGAAGGTTCGACGTTACAAACTAATAATGGAATGTATTTACTGTTTACTGATAACTCAAAAATTGCCAATTCAAGAAGTTATGGAAACAATTACGGTTTTTTCATTGATTCAGGTTCAAATAATACCATTATCAATTCAACTGCGACTTATAATGACTTTGGTATATATCTGTTTGAAGGATATAATAACATTTTCATAAATAATATAATTAGTTCTAATAAGGAAAGTGGTATGTTGATAGTGGGTAGTTATAATACTACAATTCTCAATAACACAATAACCGATAATCGGAAACATGGGGTTTGGATGGATAGGTCAAACGCCTTCTTTATCATTGATAACATAATTAACGATAACAATGTAACAGGAATTTTCATCGAAAGGTTTAATACTAGTTCTAAAAAAAGTAGCATTGTTAATAATTACATTCAAGAGAATCATGTGGAAGATATTTACCTATCTTTATCCGATGAAGAAACATGTCACAACATTATGATTAAAGACAACCTAGGTTCGATGAATTTACCTATCGGTTATTATGACCATCGTGTTAATATTTCTCACAAAACCTTTTCTGAATTGATCTTATGCAATGCAGATTATTCTAATATAAATAATGTCACGGTTCGTGGTTCTTCGTCTTGGAATAATAATGGTCTTATATTACTTTTTACAGATTATTCGAACGTCTCTAATTCAAAAAGTAATAATAACTATGAAGGATTCACAATTAAAGGCTCGTACAACACAATTATCAACAACACTGCCAACTATAACCAATATCACGGTATTTTAATTATCGGTTCCTCGAATACATTAATGAATAATACGGCAAATTATAATAAGTACGGTATTAAAGTACATAAAGGTTCTTCTGATAACTCCCTAATTAATAATATTTGTTGTCATAATCAACGTTCTGACATTGCACTTTACACAGTGAGTAATTTAACCGATAATTTCTGCGATAATTTGCTTGTCAAAGGGGTTAAATCCGCATGCTCTAAAGATTGTTCTATGGTTCAAAAACCTTTCGATGTTTTATCGACTTTAAAGTCACTGATACGGTCATTATTGATACATCTTGATTGAATTATTCAACAATTTTTCGTATCCTGCTTGTTTTATTGCGTTTTCAAATTCATCCTTTCTTGTGGTGGGAAAAATCAAAAAGAGACCGTTCCTAAGACGAATACCGTAGTAGGTCACCTGCTTATCAAACATGATCAATCGATCACCTTTATAATGCGAAGAGAGACCGAGAAATGTTAGCTTAGCTAAGATGCTATTATTAGGTCCTGGCTTAATCTGAAAGTTTTTCATCTCAACAACCTCGGCGATGTCCTGCCATTTGACAAATCTATAATCTACTTCGATCCCGTTCTCGTAAACACCATATTTGATACGGAAAACAAAAAACCTGAGAGTTATAACAAAGGCTCCGATGATGTTAAGTATGCACAACTGAGGAACATTCACAATTATATTGTTGTAGTACTCATACATGGTAAAACTTGACCCTTTTGATTTTAATGTGATAATCCCTACAAAGAATAGAAGCATCAAGTTGAAGACAATCATACTCAATAAAACCAATCTCCATGGGGATGGGTATCTTTCAAAAAACAATCGTTTGCCTTTTTCCATAAGATCTACCTATGCATGAGGATCAAGGTAGGAATTCTTTGCCCAATTGTTTAAGAATATCGTCATTTGCCTCAAAGTATTCTCTGACTGGTTTGAGCAGTTCGATCAATCGGTCGGCTACCGCGTTCTTCAGGTCTGCTGGATGGAGTTGTTTTTCTACGAACATTCTTTCAAGGTCTGCATAGTTTTCAAAGGAGACGGTACCACCGTACTTTTCAGGTCGTTCAACAATCAATTTACCTACCACCGGGAAGATGATGAATTTGCATATGCCTAGAACAGGATTATCTTCTATCACACCTTCCGGACAATAGGCCTTACGAATTTTACGTTTGATCGCATCTTCAGAATCGTATACTTTTATACTGGATTCAGGAATACTGGCGCTCATCTTAGTGCCGGGACCTTTAAGCGACGGCATGAGAGGCATCATAACCTCAACACGTTTCTTGTACCCGAGCGACGGTAGAAGTTCTCTGGCAAGGGCAAAGATATGCCTCTGATCAACGCCTCCCAACTGTATATCCACGTGGAGATGTTCTTCATCCAAAGATTGCATGATCGGATAGATGAGTTCGCTTACCTTGGGATTTTTCATGCGTGTGACCTCCGACGCCGCGCGCGTCGCGCGCGCGACGGTCGTCATCGTTGATGCCTTCAGCAGATCTTTATAATAATCCAACGTCAACTGGAACGTGCTTCCTCTGATGAATTCGGGTTTGGTGTTCCAAGGTATTGCCAGTTCAAAACATTTCAGATAGTATTCTGCCTTGAGGTCGATCTCCTCCCATCTGGATTTCAGGTCGTCCATGGCTGCGTGTATGTCCGCTATCAACACTTTGGTACGTATTCCTGCCTCCTGCATATCCAGAAGTTTGGTAAGGGTTGCGAAATATCCTATGTGTACAGGCCCGGTCGGTGCGGTTCCGTAATATGCCGACACATCACTTTTTTCTAACAACGTCCGCAGTTCTGCATCTGTCAGTATCTCTGCAGTATTTCTCTTGACCAGTTCAAACCGTTCGTTCACATCCATTCAACCACCGTACTTTATCGTTACACGCCGGGGGAGGGATTTGAACCCCCAAGCCCTTACGGGCACCAGATGGCTCACCGCACAGGTTAAAAGGTCTCGAGTCTGGCGCGTTACCTGGTTCCGCCACCCCGGCTTCTTCTCACCGCTTTTTCGCCGGATTCTTTGATAAGGTAGTTTTCTATTTAAAATTTTTTGTTCTTTGCCGCTTTACTTTCGCGATTGGTGAACAAATTCCGAATTTTACTTTCGCGAAGAGGACCTGCAAGTTTGCAAACTTGTTCCGGAAAAATCAATTTAAATCGGAACTGTTCCGTTAAATCATGATTAAACCGGAACTACGTTCACAGAAGTTTAAGAAGCGGGTCGGCCAACCGATACCTGTTTTCCGTCCTTACAACGAACCCATGCTTTATCAACTGGGTGAGATAATCGGATACTACGCAGAATTTTTAATTGTTCCGGAAAAAATCGGTTCAAGCGGAACCGTTCCGTTTTGAAAAGGATGATCCGAAACATTCCCTTCTAACGTACCAGTTTGATCCCGTTGTCTGTAATCTTGAACTGATGCGGTTTCACATCCGCATTTGCAAGTCTCATCTTCAGCACGATCAAGTATCTCTTCCCGGTTCTGATATCGCGTTCGAGTTTTATTATACCGTCGGACAGAAATTCCGAGAACGTGTCCCTGGTTAAACCGACCGCACCTTCAGGTAACTCGGTAACAACCAGCACCGTTGCATCCATCATCTTCACCCGTGTCATCAGTCCCATTATCGCTCCGATGGTTATTACTTCCTTCGAATAGTTGATCTCCTTAGGTATCCTCATAGTTCTGGCGATTTCCGCACCTGCGGCAATTTCTGCATACAGGCTTAACACTGACAACGAATCGATGGTCAACCTGTTCGGTTTGAACCGTTTAGCCTCTCTCTCGATTTCCAATATCACGTCCACGACATGTTTCTTTGACAGGTTGTAGTTCATCATCTTGAGTAGTCCCTTGGCTTCGTATTTCTCAAAGTTCCAACCCATCTGGTTAGCCTGTCTCAGTACGATGTCCCTGTTCTCTTCAAACGATACGTACATGCATCGCTCGCCTTTCTTAAGACCTTCTGCAATGTACTGCAACCCCAATATGCTTTTACCGGTTCCCGGACCACCGGTGACAAGGATTACTTCTTTATCCGGAAACCCGCCACCCAAAATTTTGTCAAGACCTTTAACACCCGTGCTCACGACCATACCTACCATCTCCTTCTCATCCTATATATTCCGGATTGAAGATCGGTTCGTTTTAAAGATTGATCCCTTCATCTTCATCCTCATCGGAACCGATATCCTGCTTACCGTCTTGTTCGGTACCAGTGTCCGGACGTTCTTTATTAACGTCCGAAGTTTTCGGTTCCTCGGATAACCGTTTGGCAGAAGGGATACGGGAATAACCTTCCGGTGTTTCGTATGTAACGGGTTGTTCTTTCTCCTCTTTTTGTTCTACCTTTTGTTCGCGTTTCGGTTTAACGGATTTGATCAGATGCTCTATCAACGCGACCAGTATACCTAACCAAACGTACGTGATCAGACCGGTTATTATCGGTGCGGCTACGGCCGCGTACGGAGTAAGTTTACCGTGTTTTCTGAACCTGTACCCTGCCCACAGAGACAACGCGATCAGTATCAGCCATAGTATGTCGCAGATTATCCACGACCCTACCTTTATCATTAGACCTGCGCAACCCGTTCTCAGTTTGAACGGAAGATTTATCAACGGCGCGTTGAATTCGCTCTCGTTTGCAGACCCGATGATCGGTGTGTAATTGGCGAATACGCTGCTCAACATGTCCGATATGTCTAGACCTGCCCCTTCAGTAGGTCTAGGTTTTGGCGGTTTTGTGACGTTCGTTTCGTTGGTTAAGGTTTCGTTTGTTGTTTCATTGGTCGTTATGTTCTCCGAAGGTGTTACGACTACGCACACCCCAGTCGTGGTATTACAGACAGAATTGCAACAGTCCGAATCGGATGAACACGGGTCGCCAGGGTAGGACCAATGTCCGCATACTCCTTCTGTTTCTCCCTCCGGTATACAACATGTGGCACCACCGCAGCAATCCTCATCACTGTAACAATTCCAATCCGTGCTTCCGGAAGGGATACAGCAGGAATCATCCTCGCACAGTAACCCGGGACAGCAATCGTCAGTAACATTGCAACCGGCGGTAGGTGTACCGCACATGGAAACGCCGCAACTCTTTGTAATCGGTCCAGAGCATAATTCATCAGTATCCGGAGGCGCATAAGTGTACGTGAAATAGTAATTCACTATTTCACCCGGGACTGGAGGTATTCTTGACAGGTTCAACCAAGCGTTACCCGATTCATCAGTGGTATTGGCGTACCCGCTATCATAGAGTGTGCTACCTACCTCCACATAGTAGGTGTATATTCGAACGCCTTCTATCGGTTCGTCGTAGTACGTACAACTCATTATAATACTTGGGCTGTAACAGACATCTTGACCTTCGGCAAAGTCGCAGGTCAGCGCGCTGCAATTAAACGGTTCTATAGGTGTCGGGCATGTAAAATCATCAAAATCTATTTCATAATTGAGATTGTCGCAGGGTCCGTAACCTCCGGCTTCATCAACTTCTATCCGGTATGTTCCGTTTTGGTCAAAATAGATAGGCACCTCGCCGGAACTGTTCGTAAGTTGCCAATAGTAAGGTTCGCTTTCACCGTTGTGATACAGGGAGATGTTCCAATCCTCTGGAGGACCGATATCCCAGCAAGACGAACCACGGCATTTTTTCCTTGTGACCTTTGCGACACCGATTATTATCGGGTTACCGTCTTCGATCACACAGTCACCGGCTGTTATCTGAAGGTCGCACGTGTACCAGTAGTGGTCTCCATCAGGGGGACAGAAATTATAGGTTTTGGTAACGGTGTACTCTGGGGAGGTATAGGTGCCGGTGTCATTGGTGTACCATGAGTAAACAACACATGACCAATTCGCCGGACCGCCCGTTGCATCGTACGTGACGTAACTTGTCGACCCGTTGATACCGGACACGTTTTCTTCGAGGACGAGACGGTCCGGATCAGGTGTGCTCGAGTTGTACAGACGGAAGGTTAGGTTGAGCTCGTTATACACGCTACTGTAAGGTACGGCGCTGCAGTTGACAGTGTATCCGTAAGAAGAAAGATCTGTCGAACGTGGTATGCACGACGGTGATATGGTAAGTGTCGGTCCGGAATATATGTCGGGCTCTAAACATGCTTCGTAAGATGTGTTTAATGGCGTCCAGTTGTCGGTAATCACCGGGCTCGGAACGCATGCCGCGTTATCGAGTTCGGTAACCGTATAAACGGTTATGAAGATAGCGAACAATAAAATAAAAAAGACCTGTTTGTTTTTGCGGAGACTGTTCTTGCGGAAACGGTAACGTGTTGAAAACATGGTTCTAAATAAAACGGTTAATTTTTAAAATATTCCATCGTATTCTCATTGTTAGGTTAGGTTTGACACTGTATCGGAAACGGTGGTTGCATGATGGATAATGTGGTTATCTTAACTTTGTTCTGCTGTTTGGTGCTTCTGTCAACCTTCTTCGTCGGTTGTGTGTCAGAAGGTCCGGAAACGAACGTCACGGTCTACAACGAGTCCGGACCGGTTCCATCCAATCTGTCCAACCAAACCCAACATGTAAGTAACGTGACATCTGTCAACCGATCATCTTCTGCAACCGAACCGTCCGCTTCAAATATCCCGGTTGATAACGGTTCGGTACAGAATTTAACGGTCGAACATCTCTGTAACCGGTACAAAGGTGATGATTACCTGTTCTGCATGATCAATCGGACCGGAAACCTTTCTCTGTGCCCCGATGAGACGTGCATAGTCAGGTTTGCAGAATGGTCTGAAGATTCGGACGTATGCGACACGTTCGAACACGATTTCGATAGAATGTTTTGCTTATCTTACGTGACCGGGACCGATAGGTGTAGGGAACTCTCTCCAGGTTCTCTACGGCAGTTCTTATGCTATGAAAAACTGGGTGCGTTGACAGGCGACCCGCACTATTGCGAACAGATCGATGTTGATAACGATTATCGTAAACGTTGTTATACCGAGGTTGCGATAGCGCGTGCCGACTATTCAATATGTAAGAACCTGCGGAGGAGTTATCACAGGGACTATTGTTACATTACTTATGCAAACGCTACAGGTGACCCGACACCCTGCGACCTGTTGTTTGTAAACTCTAAAACGCCTTTATGTTACAAGAATGCGGCGTTGACAGCAAAAGACCCGCGCGTCTGTAACGGTATTAAGGATGACCATAAAAGACAGGTATGTTATCAAACAGTGTTCAACGCTGTTGACACTCTCGACCCTCAGGTCTGTGAAGGGTTGTTGGACCAGAGTTGGGTCTGGGCGTGTTTGGAATATTCGGCGGTAAAGAATAACGACCCGAAGATATGTGATGAGATAACTGATCCGAACGCACGCGCCAGATGCAACAACAAGTTTATTTAGACGGTACAACAAATCCTCTCCTGACAGTACGTATCATGTCCGGTTGAAAGAGCATGAGAACGTAGACAGTTTGTGCCGATGAGAAAATTTTAATACTGCAGATGTTATTCTGTTAACTGTTTGCTCTCATGTGTGCAAGCGTTAAAGAGTTATGAGAGGTGTTATGTATGGATGCTGGAAACGTTGATGATGTGAATGAGGAGGTCAAAAAGATTAAATCGATGATATCTTCCGGTAGGTTTGAAGATGCGTTGGCTAAGATTAACGAACTGCTGAAGAGATTCAAACGTCCCGACCTTTATAACCTGCGTGCGATCATCTATGCGAAGAAGGGCGATTTCGAGAAGGCGCTCACTGATTACGATAGGGCGTTGGACCTTGATCCGGGTTCACATACCCTGGCGCTTAACAAGGCGTTTATGTTGTTCAGGTTGGGACGTTTGGACGAGGCGGACAGGTTTCTCACGGAACGGTTATCACGGATGGAAACACCAGAACTGTACGACCTCAGGGCACGTGTCAGACTGAGCAAAGGCGATTACAAAGGTTGTATGGAAGACATGGATCGCGCGTTGTCATTGAACCCGTTATCCAAACAGTTGCAGGAGAAACGTAAGGAATTGGTTAACGTGATCGTCTCGGGCATAGTTTCGGAGAAAAGTGCGGACATGTTGTACGATGAGGCTTACAAATTTTTCAAAGACAAGGATTACAGTGTTGCCGAAGAGATTATCGACCTCGCTCTTACGCTTAAGAAAGACCCGAAGTTTTACCAGTTGAAAGGTAGGGTTATGCTTGCTCAGGAATCTCCCGATGAGGCGTTGGAATGGTTTAAAAAGGTGCTTAAAACAGTAGGTAAATCGGACGGGTCGGATGTAAAACTGTTTGAGGTTTATCAAGATATCGCACGCGCGTACATGTCGAAAGGCGGTAAACCTATGAAAAAAGCGTTGAATTATTACAAAAAAGCGTTGAACCTCGCCCCAGAGAACAATGTTAAACTGATGTTGGAATACGCATCGGCACTTATCAAGAACGGAAAACCCGATGATGCTATACGTATACTGCAACGTGCGGCAAGGGAAGAACCCCATAACCCTTACGTGTATATACGACTGGGTGATGCGTACGCGCATAAACGTCTCTTTGATAAAGCTATCAAGTACTACGATAAAGCGATCGAGGTAGACCCGTTGAACCAGACCGCCTACGATAAGAAGGAGGACGCATTGATCGCCATGCGGTTCAACGTGGGTATCGATAACGAGAAAAATAAAACAGGGATGTACTGTTGAATGACCTATTGTTCGACCTTTGCTTTGCCTTCTTCTACAGGTACGTTCTCCTTTTTGATCGTGTCCTCCTCTACCTTCTCTTCTGTTTCTTCATCGGTTTCCGACCCTTCCTCACCGCCCGTAGCGATCTCTCTTATGACCTGTTCGACAACAGGGTTGAGTTGCGGTCCTTCCTTTCTCAGTTTCTCAAGGTCCTTTTTGATCTCTTCAAGAGCGGTATCGTCGGTGAACAGTTTTATCGGGTACTTGAACTCCGAATAAGAACTGATCGCACCGCGCGCCATGAGATACTCCCTGGTCAATAGATAGTAGATCAATGCGAGAGATCGCCGACCTTTATTGTTACACGGTATTATGTAATCAACGTTCCGTGTTACGTTGTCGGTATCGCACAGTGCGATGACGGGAATACCCATCTTACCCGCTTCGATTATGGCTTCACGTTCACCGCGCGGATCCGATACGATCAGAACCTTCGGTTCCATGAAATCGGGTCGGTTTGGGTTGGTGAGCACACCGGGCACGAACCGTCCCGGATAAAGTTTCGCACCCGTGATCTTGGCAAAGTTCGCAGCCGCTATACTCGAGTAAACGCGTGATGCCGTGACGAGTATGTCTTCGGGTTCGTATTGGGCAAGGATCTTGGCAGCGTACCTGATCCGTTCATCGGTCTTCTTTATATCAAGAACGTACAATCCGTCGTTACGTTTCATGTAGATGAACCGTCGCATCTGACCTGT
>JAGGXE010000004.1 GCA_021163225.1 Candidatus Micrarchaeota archaeon
CCTTTAAACTTACTGAGATAGATGATCGTTTGTACGGTCGTGGAGCAAGTGATGATAAGGCTGCCATCGCGATCCTGTTATCCGCTCTAGATGAGACCGACCCTAAAGTTAACCTGAAGATTCTGATTACCTGTGATGAAGAGGTGGGCGGGAGGTACGGTTTAGGTTATATTACTGAAAACCATCTGGATCTACTGAAGAGCGATCTCGCATGGATCATGGATGCTGGTACCGAGATGATCTCTATAGGATGTAGTGGTGTTGTGGACGGATGGCTCCGGGTGTTTGGTAAGGGTTCGCATGCAGGTTATCCTCATATGAGTGATAATCCTATCCCTAAACTGGCTCGGGTGATAGACCGGCTGAAAGAGTTTCAGACTATGCGGGAGGGTAAACGTTCGGTAGCGCGTTCTCCTCCAGGTAGCCCGTACGATCACGTGTGGGGAAGGTTTAACATAACGGTATTACGTTCCGGTGAAAAACCTAACATGATACCCGAGTATGCTGATGCTGGGTTTGACCTTAGATTGTTGCCAGAGGAATCAGTAGATGAGGGGTTAGGAGAGTTAAAGGAGTATCTGGGTCGTGTGATGGATGAGTTGGGATACTCTTATGAGATCCGGGACGTGATCGGGCATGAGGGTTATCTTACACGAGAAACACCAGAGGTCTCCCGATTTGCTGACATAGTCAACTCTGTTTTAAAGGAGAAGATCCCACTCGGTGCAGAGTTGGGTGGTACCGACGGTCCGTTCATAAACAGGCTGGGTATCCCCACCATAGGGTTCGGTCCTATCGATCCCGATACACGTTTTCATCAACCGAACGAGTTCGTACGAAAGGAGACGTTGAACAAGATGATCTGTGTGACGACCAAGGTGATTACAGAGTTGTGATGTTCATTTATACAGTAGTCTGATGATTAGAAAAACCGGTATCCCTACGTGTAATGTACGGGCTTCTTCATACGTCCGACGGTCCAGGTCGGGTGGGAAAAGTGTTTCGGACGGCGGCCGCTGACATTCTGCACTGAACCTGTCCAATAATGTTGGTTCATAATCAAACAGTTCCTCGTAATCTGGTTGTGGGTGGTGCAGCACATAATCTATTTCATCAGATACACCCGATTTGTTAACTTGGGCAAGTATCATGTCGGATACGCCTATCGGGACGGATTCTTCTTTATGTTCGGGAATGTTAACCCGAAACACCAGAGGTGGTGGAGGCGGTGCGGATATAGTCTTCTGTACATCATGCGTAGCATCTCTAGATTCCTCACCTTGCTTGTACAGTTGGAGTTCAAGCAAATAATTAGCAAAATTGTAATCTTCTGTAGGAATACGCGCGTTATACAACTTTGCTGCTTCATCAAAGGTCATAAAACCGCAATCAGTGGCGTGGTAACTGAACGAGTTTTTATTGAGAGTAGGTTCGTTATCAACACGTTTAGGGATTAAGAATCTGAGACCAGAACGATTAACAGTTTCCTTTCGTTTGTACTTCAACTCAGGCCCCATGATATAATTCTAGTAATCTCTTTTTTAAATTTACTTGAATCTGTTTTAGATCTTTCTGCACATAGAACAAAAATGACTATAATTGTTCTATCAACAGAAAAAATCATGGAAAAATTTATAAATAATCATGTTGAATTTAAACTATGAACACCTATGAATTAAAAACCGCACTGAAGGAGATGATATCAGAATTCCATGTCTCTGGACTCCCCCCTTTTTACAAAAGGGATATTAAGGTTCCTGAATTTAAAAGGATCAACAAGATTATTACTCTGGTGGGTCCTCGTCGAGCGGGTAAGACTTATCTCTTATATCAGATTATGAAGTCCCTTTTGAATAAGGGACACGAAATCACCGATTTTGTATACATAAACTTTGAGAATGAAAGACTCTTCGGAATAAAAGCCCAGGACCTTCATAACATTCTAAAAGCCTATACAGAACTTTATCCACGTAAGAAAAATAAACCCATTCTGTTCTTTGATGAGATTCAAAATGTTCCGAATTGGGAGTTGTTTGTGCGCGGTTTGCACGATAGAGGGTATAAAATCTATGTTACGGGATCAAACTCCAAGTTACTGAGCAGGGAGATTGCATCGTCTTTACGTGGAAGGGCAACTTCTGTTGAAGTGTTCCCCTTATCCTTTCGTGAATTCCTCACTTTTAGGGGGATTGAATTGAAAGAGAATTGGGAATATTCTCAGGCATCTTTGATCAAATCGCTCTTTGATAAGTACATGAGCACGAGCGGTTTTCCTGAGATAGTGTTGGAGGATAGGTTAGGGATTATTGATGATTATTTTAAAACGATCTTTTATTACGATGTGATCGATAGATACAGAATAAAGAATATGGACCTGATGGAATTTTTGATGAACTATCTGATAAGAATTTATTCTCAGGAGTTCTCTATAAATAAGTTCCATCATCTGGCAAAAGCACAAGGATACAAATCCAGTACATCAGTAGTTCATAACTATATCCGTATGTTAAAAGAGGTATATTTTGCCTTTCTAGTCACACAAAGGAGGAAGGGAAAAAAGGAATTCACATATTCAAAAAAGAATTATCTGGTGGACCATGGCTTTATCAATTACTACGTTGTGAATAGGGACCTTGGCAGGCTTCTGGAGAATATTGTATTTCTTCATCTCAGAAGAAAAAACAATCAGGTCTATTTTTATAAGGATAGGTATGAGTGCGATTTTCTCACTTCAAAGGCCTATCAGGTTACGTACGTCCTCAACGACGATAACTATAAGAGAGAAATTGGAGGTCTGACGACAGCATGCCGGAGGTTTAAGTTGAGAGGCAGGATAATAACCTACGATACCGAAGATGTTGTTAGAGTAGATTCTAGGTCCATCCCAGTGATACCGATCTGGAAATGGCTTCTCAAAGAGTAATTTGAAATTTTCTGTTTATAGAAAGAAAATCAAGAAAAACTTTCTGTATATAGAAAATTTTAACTCATCGATTAAACAAAAGTTTTACTTCGATTTCACAAATTTAGCAGAAAGTTTTACCCTGAATTCAAACTATTTCAACTTTTATTTCAGTAGGAACTTGTATGCCGGAAGGACTTGTATCTTCTTATTTCCGTCCTTGATGGTTTCCTCTTGGTTGTAGGTAATGATGTATCCTTTCTTTATTCCGTGCTTTTCCATGTATCTTAGTAAAGGCCTAACTTCTCTTTCCCTGTTGTCCTCATTAAGTTCATAGGTTACCTGTATCGGCGGATAAGAACTGTCTACAAAATCTATCTCATATCCATTCCTTAAATAATAAATCCTACCCCTTTCCCTGAGTAGGTGAACAGCAATCATATTCTCCAATAGTTTATCTTTATTCTCCTTTATATAAAACTGGTGGAGGTATCCGTTATCCACAAAATAGGTCTTACGTTCCATCTCTCTTTTAAGTAAAGAATCCCTCAACAGCGGAGTGTTGATTATCAGAAAACTGTCGGTTAGGTAGGAATAGTATTTCGACAACGTTTTCACATTTGTTTTGTAATGGATGGCTTTAAGTTTTCTCACAATGGAAGAGAAAGAGAACGGATTTGTCACGTTTTCGGCAAGTTTTTTAATAAGGAATTCTAGGAGTTTGCTATCCTCAACGTTATATCTGCTTATTACATCTCTGTACAATACAGTATCCAGATACTGTTTAAGCACTATTTCTTTACTCTTTTTATCGAGATTGATCACCTCCGGAAAGCCGCCGTACTTCAGAAATTCGTCAAAGAATTTAATGATTTTGAACCTATCCTTAGAGTAGATCCATCCTTTCTTAACCTTCATGCCTTTAAACCGAAGAAACTCCTTAAAACTCGCAGGATAGAGTTTGATCTCAACATACCTACCGCCGAGTTTTGTAGCGTATTCTTTACTAAACAGATGAGCGTTCGACCCGGTGAGGTACACGCTGTATTTCTTATCCACCAATCTTCTGACAAAGAACTCCCATTTATCGACATTATGTATCTCATCCAAGAAGAGGATTGGCTTCTTTGAAGGGTACATCTCTCGGTATCCTTCGAGGATGTCTTCAAAATTGCGGTAGGTAAAATCGATCAACCGGTTATCCTCAAAGTTGATGTATATAAAATCTTCAATCTCGTATCCTTTACTCATTAACTCTCTCATGATTTGAAACAAAAGGTAGGTTTTACCCGCTCGTCGCGGTCCGACTATGATTTTGGCAAGTTTTAGACATATCAAATGTCTGTCAAAATCTCGCTGAACAACATCTTTTGGTAATCCATCATCATGAAACTCCTTTATTATCGTTTTGATAACTTCACGCATGTTTTATTTTTGGCACATATCTTTAAAAGTTTTACTTCGATTTCACAAATTTAGCAGAAAGTTTTACCTTGAATTCAAACATGACCAACGCTTAAAATGCGAAGAGGTTGCTGGATTATTTTTCATTTTAGTTATAAAAGAATTAGGGACTAGATGGAGTTGGAGAATATTTAAGAATTCAGTGGCTGTTCTGTTCAAGAAACCGGTGCTTCTGTTGCCTTTGTTCTTCAGTTGGGTTATCTTTGCTTTAGTCGTGTTGTACGGCAGGTATTATTTTCCGGATTTCCACAATGTTTGGTTGGCTGTTCTTTACGTATACCTCCTTCTGACCGTAATATCTTCGGCGGTCCTTTTCTCTAATACTGTGCTGTTGGAACTGATTCAGCAGATGGAAACGGGGAAGAAGACATCGCTTATAAAAGCGTTGAGGGAAACGGTAACTTCCGACCTTATCAGGGTCATTCCGATCGCTCTCATCTGGTCGTTTGTATGGTTGATCATTCTGATATTGAGAGCGCTGACGAGGAAAAGGAGAGGAACTAGACACGAACCCTCTTTGAAGGATGCAGCCAAGACGTTGAGCGGTATGAACGCTAACCCGGTATCATGGTTCGGTCTGGGGTTGGACATGTTGGAGAAGTTGGTGAGAATGACTGTGTTCACAACATTACCTGCTGTTACATGGGAGAACAAAGGACCGGTCGATGCGTTTAAGAGGGGTTTCGAAGTGATAAAGAGGCATCCGGTTCAGTTTTTAACCTCCTACTCGTTAACCCTTCTGGCAGTCGCGTTTGTGTCACTACCACTCGTTCCTATATATCTTCTGGATAAACAAGGTGTGGAACTGCCTTCGGCAGTGTGGTTGGGCGTGCTCATATACGCAGGGGTCGTTTGGACATTGGAAGTCTATCTTGAACAGATGGCAGTAGCCGTTCTTTACCTTTGGCATCTTAAATGGTTGAAAGCAGGTGGAAAAGGACCTCTTTCATCGGTCAAGAAACCCGACCTATTCGATGACGTGTATGAATTGAAAGAATGAACATCCG
>JAGGXE010000005.1 GCA_021163225.1 Candidatus Micrarchaeota archaeon
CTCAAAAAGGTAGAACCTCCCTTCCCACGGATGAGTTATGATGAGATGGTTGACATCTTACAGAGTAAAGGTCTTGATTTTGAATGGGGTCAAGATCCGGGTGCCGACGAGGAGAAGATTCTCACCAAAGATCTAGAGTTACCTTTGATCGTCCATCATTATCCTTCAGAGGTAAAAGCCTTTTACATGCAAGAGGATCCTAATAGAAAAGGAACGGTATTAACTAATGACATGTTGGCTCCCGAAGGACATGGCGAGATTATCACTGGTTCCGAGAGGATTTGGAAAGTAGATGAATTGATAGAGAAGATGAAACGCTTCGGTTTGGATCCGGATTCTGAGGATTATAAATGGTATGTTGATCTGAGAAGGTACGGTTCTGTTCCACACAGCGGTTTCGGTTTAGGTATAGAACGATTCCTTAAGTGGATACTTAATCTGGATCATATTCGTGATACTATTCCCTTCCCAAGAACGATTAATCGTGTGAGGCCGTGAGGTGTATTTGAGAAAAATTGTTTGTCCGGGTGAGTTTATCGGTTATGAGAAAGAGTATTTACTCTGGGCGAAGGTGTTGCAGTAAATCGATGAAGTTGTACGCTGCGGTCATGGGTAAACTGGCGAAAAAAGGACGTAAGTTCGTATAGCCGTACCGAGGTTGTGGTCTGGTAAGAAGTATCTAGAATCCGTATCCGACGCGGTACGTATGGATGAGGCGATGCGCCTTTGTAAATAATTCTTTATAAAAAGTTAATTTCGCTGAGTTGATGTTAACAAAGAGCGAGAATAAGAAATAATTAGAATTAGTACTCATCGCAGGTATATATCCTGTCGAAATGAGTTGGGTCGTCCGGCACAGAAGAATTGTACACAGAATTTTCAAAGGTGTTATCGAACCCGTCTTCTTCTACTATGTCTATATTATTGTAGCACGCAACGGTTCCCTCAAACCTGTTTCGTTCCGTGTAGTTCATGTAAAAGCCCCAACCGTTTCGGAAAGCGCGATTGTTTATGAAATCTGAATGTAATATTATCTTCAGGAGGAACCCATATTCATTGTTATCACTAGCCTCATTACTCCTTGCAATACAATCGGTACCGTCGCCGGTGAAATAGAACCCGGTATCCCCGTAGTTTGCGTTGTTACCCTCAACAGTTCCTACAAACTCGTCGATAAAGAAACCGTACCGGCTATTCGTTACACTGCATCTGGAGATCGTTCCATCCGAACGACGTGCGAGCACGCCCGTGAAACAACCCTTGGCGTTAGAATCTATTAAAGAGAGGTTCCCAACATCGATGAAACCGTACGCTGTGTCGCATTCCCTTTCCGGTGTTAATGCCCCCGGTGTTGTTGCCTTAACGTTACAATTCTGTACAACGATGTTATCATGCTCAGAAGCGAATATAAGCCAGTGGTTATTACTGTCGTACAGAGTGTACCCTTTACAGTCTAAAGTTACATTGTCCGCCATAATGTTTATACATTCAGTTTGGTTCCAATGAGTGGCATCTATGTCTCCGCACAACTCATAATAACCTGGTTCGGTGATGTTTGTGCATGAATCGATACACTCTCCAGGAGTGCATCTTCCAACACGGTCGAAGTAGATGGGGTCATCTGGCGCCGATGTGTCATAGACTGATCCGACGAATCTGTTGTCTAAAGAGCGGTCTACCATGTCAATACCGTTGTTACAAGCAGTCGTATCCTCAAACCGGTTGTTCGTGCTATCACCTACTACACTGAGTCCAATCCCACAACCATCGATCTCAGTATGATAAAAACGGGAACCAGAAGTCGATACTACTCTGAGACCGTAGTCGGAACAATCCTTGGCAACCGTGTCTCTGAACACCTCTCCGGCCATCTCCAGGTAGTACCCAATACCGCAATCTTCGGCGGTGTTATTTGTCGTCCTTCCATCATCCACATCCATGAACGAGAAACATGTCTCAAAGCGTTCGGCATGGCAGTTTTCGATTTCCATGTCATAAGCAGTGTCAACCAAAACGCCAGTGTGACCACCGTTTCCGCTACACCTCGAATCTCTTAATGATACGTCGGCAACCATACCAAAATGGTAACCCATATTCTTCGCGTCTTCAACGTTACAGTTTATAATAGAGACATTATCATGATTGAGGACGCGAACACCGACTTGTGGGTCGAATATAGTGTATCCCTTGCAATCCAGAACAACATCATCGGTTTGTATGTCTATACACACATTATAACCCTCAGCATCTATGTCTCCGCACAACTCATAATAACCTGGTTCGGTGATGTTCGTGCATGAATCGATACATTCAGGAACGCATGCTCCGTCGCTACATGCGTACCCGACAGGGCAATCAACGATAAATGGACCTATCGGTCCCCATGGAGGAAGGGTTATGTTGAAAAGGTTGCAGCTCGTGTCACAGCACATGAACTCTGCAACAGTCTCGTCATCTACGCAGTAATCCACCTCTGTACCTGCCTGACCGGTCACGGTTCCCCTAACGAAGATATCGAACCCTCCGTCGGTATCTGTGCACTCCTGAGGCGGAAGCACGCATGCCCCTTCCTGACAGACCATATCGTACCTGCTGCAATCGATCTCTGTTGCCGCAACACAACCGTCACACTCCTCCGAACAGTAGTACTCGTTGAGTATTCTATCGTCCGTACAGTAATCGGTGTACTCGCCGAACACTCCGTCGAACAACCCTGTCGCGGTTCCTTGCACGAACGGGTTGACACCGTTAGGATGAGACGCGTCCGAATCGGTATCAGAACATCCTACTGGTGCACGGCAGGATGCTATCTTGTCAAGATATTCATCACCAATCAGCAGGTTCGTTGTGTCGTAGGTAGAACGATGGTACTCGTTTTCGAACGGGTTATTCTCCCAGATATCTACTGTGTAGAAGTAGCTTTTACGGTTGTAACAGCTCGTTGTATTGTAGAATTTGTTTGAAGTTCCGTCCACAAAAAGACCGCTTCTATTACTGTACGTTATGTTAGTGTTAATAAAGATATTGTTATCAGAATCCCAGATGAGTATACCCTCATTGCCGCTTTTGGTCACTACTGCGTCAACAACCTTATTGTAATGAGAGTTCAATAACACGATACCATAATAAACAGGGGAAATGACCGTATTATCCTCGATCACTCCTCGAAGGGTATTGTTAAAGTATATCCCCATTGATGTATTGCGAAAAGTACAGTTCTTTACGTACGGTAGTGTCGAATCTTCGGCAGCAAACCCTGCGAAAAGGTTTTCGAATATGCAGTTTCTGATCGACACGTTTTCTCTTCCAGTCACGCTTATGCCTACAACGTCCCTTGTCCCGCGGATACTGTAACCGAGACAGTCTATCATCACATCGTCCGCCTTAACATCGATACACACGCCTGAATCGGAGTTTGCGTCTATATCGCCGCAAAGAGTGTAAACACCCGGGACCTTTATCTCCATACATCTGTCTATACACTCTGGCACGGGTACACAGGCGCCTTCATGACACACATAATTATCAGGGCAATCGACATCCGATTCGTTGAGACCCGTATCGTCGCAGAAGTATTCATGTAACGTTGTCTCGTTAACACAATAATCGGTAAATGAATTTTCGGGTGTTATAACCCTTCCCTGAGTATAGATGTCGAACCCTCCGTCAGTATCCCTGCAGGGTGCGGGCGAGATCTCTATACAGTGGTAGTTCTCATCAAAAGGACCCAAGCTTGCATTACAATCGTTACAATCCTTTTCAGGGGCGCAGTATTCAGGACATGTTGGAGGCTTCGTGTCTGTTATGCCCCACCAACAGTACCCATCGCCATCGTTATCAACGCAATTAATATCATACGCTTCCGAGCTTGGAGGGACCGGAGTATAAAAACCGATCACTTCCATAAGGGTCGTATCTCTTAATATCTTTCCATAACCGTCCTCACCCCAACCAGTTCCCCAACTGTTCTTGATAATCCAGTTCGTTACACCGGTATTAGGGTCGTACTCATACCCAACTAAAACTATCGCGTGTCCTGCCCAACCCCATGTTGTACCTAAATATAACGGACCTTTCTCTATCAACGCTTTCTTGATCTCTTCAGGGTCGGTCCATCTATTAAACTTTGAAATATCATCGTAATTTTCGATCTTCCAGGCCCTCTCATCCCTATCCGCACACCTGTTTGAACAAGGCGGTTCGGACGCAACATATGGGAAACATCCTTCATCAGGTGTTCCCACGTCCCTCAAATACCTGGCGGTCGGTCCCATGTATCCACCATGACATCCGAAGGCATGCGTATCGCAAGAGACCAAATCCTGCTCTGATAAGTCTTTGTCTAAATGTTGGTTGTAATACACGTTAATAAGCCCTTCTAACGTTCCGACAGCACCGAACGCCCAACAACTTCCGCAGTGGCCTTGATTCTTTACAGGGGTCAGCCAATTCTGACAGTGCACGTCTCTCCAGTCAAACCGTTCTGGTAGGTGTGAGGATGTAGTAGGTATCTCTTCCCCTGGAACGGAAAACACGCCCCCCTTATAGTATTCAAAACCATGAGTATCGGGAAGAAAACATATATTATCGGTAGCGTTGGTAACGTTCTGACCACAAAGACCGAAGAGCCTTTTCTTTTCCTCATAGGTGTAATCAGAAACACCAGTATGTCCTGCTGTCCATCCCAGACCCAACTCCTCATTCCTTTTGTTTATTCTGTCTATCTTCGCATCGTTCTGTTTATAGATATATTCTTCGGTCGGTTTAAGAAGGGTGACGGTAGGTGCGTCTGCTTCCTGAACATAAACAGAATCTATCCAGACAGTAGCGTTCACTCCCTCTATCCTAATCTTCTCAGGTCTAGTGTCGTAAGGAAGGTTTATGGTTTCTTCAGCAACGTTGTTCAGTGTGTACTCCCCAGGGCCCCGGAGCAGATAATTACTATCCCAGACTAAATATTCTTTATCCTTTGTATCCACTAACACAACCCTTGCAAAGCTATTTTCATCTGATAGATGTATCCTTCCTGTTATCGTGAGTGATTTGATATCCTCCTTATAACTTAACGGATAATTTTTAGTATCGCGGCCGTGGATGGAAAACTCTTCCTGAATATTTATTTCTTTAAGCTCTGTCCCAGGAGGGACAGAGAAATAGACTGCCTCCTCCTCGCTCAAGATATGAACGCCTCCAGGCCCGATTACTTCGGTCTTGGGTGTTGAAATGAACATACTTGGGAGGACAAAGATAAAGAATAATATACACATAACTATAAAGGTGAGACCTAAAATGAGGACAAACCTTCTTGGCGGTAAACTCTTAAGTTTATCCACATCGACCTTCTCTTTCCCTTTCATACTTTTTTTAGATACTATATTGTCAAGGATGGCAGACCCTTTCCGCGTTAATCTGTAGTACTTCCATTTTCCCCTTTCAATCTTTTCAACAAAACCCGCGTTTGTTAATATGTCAAGATGTTCCTTGACAGTCGGTTTGGATAGGTTCAGGAGGTTTGACAACTCTGTAAGAGTATGGTCTCTCTTTCGTAGGAGTCTCAGTATCTTTATCCTGGACTTTGTGTTTATTGCTTTCAAAGCCTCTTCATCCAGCGTGTAAGGCTCTTCATCGTATGCATCCATATTTGTAGTTTGAGAAGAGAAGATTTAAAAACATGATTTTTTTGTTAGGCGAATACCTAACAGCATGTCTGACCTATCGTTAGGTTGTTTACCAACTGTTTCTCGACTGTAATGCCAGTTAAACGCTGAGTAAATAATATTCTGAGAACACGATGCTCGAATTCTCGTTAAGGCACAAATGTCATGAATAGAAATAGGAAGCTGGAAAACGAATGTTTTCGAAGATATCCGTTACGCGCGCTTTACGGAGAGGATTCAGAACACAAACAAACATTAACTACCTCAGAGATTCAAACCCTCATATGCGTTTTTTATCTTCATAAGGGCCACGAATTGCAACTAACGGTCTGACGATATCCGAAGCTCAGAGCCGAAGGCGAGGAATTTCTGCGAATGAGTGTGAAAGGAGTGAGCCGTTTATCCGTTGTTAGGTGTGTCCGTTAGGGCCGAACAGTTTTCTCATCGCGCGCGCATTGTGTAACATAGCATGGTCATTGTTGAAGTATATGTATGCTGAGAGGACGTTTCCAACAGAAAGTATACGATCCCGTATCTCCTTCAACTCATTTTCGGAGTAATCGTAGGAATACCACGAATAACGACCATGGATTCTGAGATATATGTGCCCGTTACTGTTCATGATACAGCGGGGCAGGTCAGGTGCATCTACGGACACCAACGTAATTCCTAGACGACGCGCCCAAGATACTATATCATCAGAGAACCAATCCTCGTTGCGTCCTTCCAAGGCGAATCTCGGTCCCAAACGTGTCATCTGCGCAAACCGTTTCAACCTGTCCAGAAGGTCGTCAGACGGTTTTGCAGAAGGCGGCAGTTGAAAGAGGTAATACTTCAGGTTACCGGTATCTTCTAAAGGTTTGAATCGGTCCCTGAACCAGTTCCAAATTCTGTAACTCTTTTCATTGAGCCGGTGAACATGGGTGATCAGACGGTTGACTTTGACACTCCACAACAGGCCTTTTCCTTTATGTGCCCATCCTTTCACCATGTTTGGGTAAGGTATTCGGTAGAACGACATGTTGAGTTCTACCGTATCCAACCCTGAATTTTTGACATACCAGTCTAACCCATCAGGATTCCACGAATACGACCAACCCGAAGTTCCCACATGCACAGCAGGTCTTATCATTTTCATATCCGTTTTAATCCTTGATTACTAAGATACGTAACGAGATCGTTAACCTTCACCCGTACCTGTTTCATGGAGTCCCGGTCCCTGACCGTTACCGTATCATCCTCCAACGTATCGAAATCGATCGTGATACAATAAGGTGTACCTATCTGGTCCTGCCGTCTGTACCGTCGACCGATCGCGCCTGACTCGTCGTAGAAAGCGCGGTATTGTTTCGAAATCATGTCGTATACCTCCCTCGCCTTTTTGACCAGTTGTTCCCGATTTGAGAGCAACGGAAAAACCGCAACCTGGACAGGTGCCATCTGTTTAGACATCCGTAACACTACACGTTTTTCAACACCGCCTTTAGCGGTCGGTGCATAATCGATCGAATACGCAGCATCGATGATTGCAAACACGTTTCTATCTATTCCGAAACTCAGTTCGATGACGTGCGGATAAAACCTTGTCCCGTCTTTTCGTAGAGCCGTCAGTTCGTGTCCAGAGGCTTTGGAATGACCTTTCAGATCATGGTCCCCACGGTAATGTACACCTGCGATCTCGCGGAACGTACCGAAGGATCGGAAGAAGAATTCTATGTCCCAATGCAGGATGTTGTAGAACGCCTTTTCTTTATCGCTGAGTTCTCTGATCCGAACCCTGTCTTCGGGTAACCCTATCGTGTTAATCAGAAAATCGTAGACCCGTGAGAGATAGAATGCGTACATCTTAGGCAATTCCAGTTCTGCCAACCGATAACGTTCCGTATCTTTATCCGTAACACGTTTAACATTTATCATCATGTCTTTCACATCTTTGTATCTTGGTTCGTTATCTATCTCGTCGGGGTCGAAGAAGACCTGCAGTTCCGCCTGTGAGAACTCCCGTAACCTGAACAACGCCTGCCTAGGTGAGATCTCATTACGATATGCGCGCCCTATCACTGCCAAACCCAAGGGTAGTTTGTTCCTCAACGATTCGAATTCTCTTTCAAAACACATGTACGGTGATTGAGCGGTCTCGGGACGTAGGTACATAGTATTTTCATCAACATCTTTCATTACTTGTTTGATTTTGTCGACAATCTGTAACACCCTTTCCTTATCATCTATCTTCTTAAGGTCCCGGAGCATTCCTTTAAGGTCGCCCATCGATGATCCCACTGTCACATCAAACATCAGGTTAAACCATTGCGCTACAGAGAGTTCGCCACCGCATTTCGGGCATTTGAGTTGATGTTCGGTGATGAGTTCGTTCATCTCCTCCAGGGTCAGATCTTCGGCGTTCTCGATACCCAGTTCGGTTTCAACGAGATGGTCTGCCCTATGTCTTGCCCCGCATTTTTTGCATACAACCAACGGGTCGACAAAGTTCTCAAGATGTCCAGATCCCACAAACACGCCTTTTGGCATTACTGTTGCGCCGTCGATTTCCCAGAAGTTGTGATGCAGAGACAAGAAATATGATCGCCACAACGTTTCCCATTTCCGTTTGATCAATGTGCCCAGATGTCCGTAATCGTAAAATCCGCCTTTAGATCCATAGATCTCGCAGGACGGATAGAAGAAACCTTGGTTAACGGCTAACTTCATAAGGTCGTCAAAGTTCCATTCGCACTTTTCTTGACCGTTTCGATTTTTGTTCGTCATAGATAAACACCCGGTTATTAAACACAATGTTCTGTTTAAAATCTTAATGGCGCCCTCGTCC
>JAGGXE010000006.1 GCA_021163225.1 Candidatus Micrarchaeota archaeon
ATTGAAATCTATACCGAACTCGTCCACCATTCTTGTATTCCACCAAACCTTGTACTTCTCTTCTTACTCATCTCCAACGAATTAATTTTATAGGGATTATTCACGAAGGCAGCAGCTGTTCCTGCTATGTGAATTCTTGTCCGCCTTGTTTATGTGCTTTTTAGCGAGAGGAAGTAATTTCGGGAGAATACGTTTGGAGTACTTTTATGAATACTATTTTTGGAGATGAGTAGAAGGAAAGTGTAAAGAGAGTCTCCAAATTCAAATTTTAAGGGAACACCAAACTTATTTACAATTACACATCTGCGGGGCTCGGTACAGAAAGGTTTAAATATGTTTATTTGTGTATAACAATTGTAAAATGAGTGGGGGTGATCTGTTGAACAAAGGTTCATTATCCGTTTTCTTGGTGATGTTGGTCTTCGTATCTCTTACGTATGCAGATTACGACCTTGTCAAAGAATACGATACGGATTACGGCACCGTTGTCAGAGAGTTGCACGTTTACGAGAACAAAACCTACGACATATTTGCATTGAAGTACGTGTATTCTTACAGATCGGTCATGACGATCAAGTTTACAAACGGGCAACCTCTGGTAAAAGAAGTTCTGGTTAAAGAAACGTTGGGTCCGTATTCGCAACCGAACTTTGATCCGGAACCGTACTCTCAATCCGATGATAGTGTTGTTTGGAAGTTTACCGATGTTCCTGTTAACAGAACTGTTGAAATGGTTATCGAAGATGATGGACTGATAGATAACGAAACATTTTTCTCGATGCCCGCCCCGGATTTGACAGTGACATTGAAGAAAGTGCGTTTATTGGTACCGAACAACGTCAGTTTAGGAGAAGAGTTGACCATCTCAGTGGTCGATGAAGACAACATGCCTGTCCAGGTGCCCGTAGAAGTCGTTTACCCGGACGGCAGGTCCGTTAACATCACTTTGAATTCGGACGGTATAGCAACACTCATCCCCGAAGACCAGGGGTACTACGTGGTACGCATTCCCGGGTTTAACATTGAGAAAAAGGTGAACGTATTCAAACCTCTTCCCGTAAACCAGACGCTTACAACCGCTGCTATGACGGGTCAGAGCGACAAGGATAGGTTGATGGTCTTCCTACCCGTTCTGGTAGTGTTAGTTATCATTGCTGCGATCCTGTTCGGCGTTATCGTACTTTACGCACCGCGGAGAAGGGACGAGACCGATGACATAGACAACCTTTTCACGCCCAAGGTCGAAACCGTTGAACGATTCGAAGAGAACCGGTTGGAAGGTTCGGTGCCGGAACCGCCTTTTGATGAGAAACCTATTTCACCACCCGCTCCCATAGAGCATAAACCTTACGAGACCGTTGATAAGGCGGACCTGGAGGAAAAGATCAAACGGATCAAGGAATTGGCTGAAGAGATTAAAAAGACGCAGAAGGTTTCGAAGGCTCGAACAGTAAAGAAACGTTCGACGCGGACCGCGTCGAGAACAGGTGGTTCATCCAGAAAGAAGAAGACCAGAAAAACCAGGACAAGAAAGAAATAAAGCGATTTTTCCCCTTTTGTTTTTTACCACGGGACCTTCTTTAGTCCTATTCTGTTTGCCAGGAAGTTAGTGCTCTTATGAAGTACGTATGTTATGATTAAGACGAGGAAGTAATGGATAACCTCGATAGTGAAGGTAAGCTGAGATAGGATCGGAAACAGAAAAACCGTTGCCATGATTAGGAATCCGAGTTCGTCCATGATAGGAGCGGGGTCACCTTCTTTAAGGTTTAGACGTCTTTTGATGAAGGAACCTGTCATATCACCTGCCATCGCGCCCACACCTTCTAACAGCCCTGCCAGAGCATAACATATTCTATCGTTGAAAAGAAAGAGGTGGGTATGCCATACACCTAACACCGCTCCTGCCGCAAACCCGGTTATTATCCCGGCTATGAGACCGCGTACGGTTTTACTGTTCCCGAGGAGTTTCCGTCCGTCGATAAACCTTTTGCCTAGGTCGACGGGACACCCTCCCCCCAGGAGCACAGGTGCACCGTTAGCCACGTATGCGGGTATGAAGAGTACGAACAGTCTGACCAATGCGGTGACCATCGTAAGCATTTATAAAACCAAAGTTTAAAAAAGTGATTCGTATGGAACTCACTCTCAAAGGTGTCATAGTAAAGGAATTGAGACGCAACAGATATCTTTTGGCGACACGCAGCAAGACCTATGTCGTAGAATCAAAGGATAGGTTGGATATCGGTCCGTGCAAGGTGACTGTTTCAGGGTCGGACGGTACCATGACCGTGATAGAACATGCCCCGATAGACGAATATATCGAACCCGATGTTGAGATAAGGTCTCTGGACCCGTTACTCAGTAATCCCGTTCTTTCGAAGATGATGCAGGATGTACGTAGAACTGCCGAACGGATCAAACGTGCGGTTTTTATGGGACGCGACGTACTCATAAGGTTTCACAACGATACCGACGGTATTACTTCGGCACTTCTTATCTACATGGCTTTGAAGAAACCCGTGCACAACATGCAGAACAATTCTGTTATATATTCACCTTCCGAAGCGTTGCGCGACCTGAGTTTGATGACTGGTTACAGACCGTTGGTACTGATTTTGGACCTCGGTTCCGACCCGCATTGCGATGAAGGCATAAAACTTCTTTTAGGAGCGGGTGCGGAAGTCATCGTTGTGGACCATCATCCGCCCAATCATCACATAGATTCGGTGAGTTACCTCAACCCCTGGGATTACGGTGGCGATTCCAACATTACTACTGGTGTGCTCGCCGCAGAGTTATCGCGTGCCCTCGGGCTCGACGACGAAACCGCGAGGAAGTTGATGAATTATTCGTTAACCGGTGATAAGAGTGACCTTTACACACCGACCGATGAGGACATTGCAACTTCGGTAGTGCTCGATTATATAGGCGTATACTCCTCTTTTCCGAACACACTGGAATTTTACAAACGTGTTCTGTTCGATGACCGTGCATTGTTCGAAAGCATACGTGTGGAAGCCTATGAAAAGATCGAAGAGATCAGGTCGAATTTAGAGAAGTATATGAGTATGAGAGAGGTCGTTAGAAACGGGACGGATATTCGTGTCTATTTGTTACGTCTGGACAAACTTGTTAAACGGTTCGGGTTTCCGTCCAAATCAAAGGCGTGCGGTATCGCGTTTGAAGAGATAGGTGATAGTTATAACGGTCCGTACGTTGTTATAGGTTACGGTAAACGGTTGATTACTGTTCGTGTGAACAGCGAAGCCTACCGGTTGGGTGTCAGTGCACGTCGAATCATCTCCGACCTCATGACAGACCTCGGTGATGTAATAATCTCTGGCGGCGGTCATGATAAAGCGGCGAGTTTGAGGACCGATAACGTTGAACTTGTTTTGTCAGAGTTTATCAAACGGGTGGGCGCTACCGATTAGAACTGAGGAGGTTCATATCTCATCAAGATGTACACGTGCTACGGATTCGTTGAAATGTAAACTGAATATCGTTTCTGCGATACGCGGTGCGATGGATATCTCGTTATACCACTCATGCTCCTTAGAGAAGGACTCGTGTCTCGGTACTGTATCAGTTGTCATTACCGCTAACAGTTCCCCGCACTCGTACCGTTTGTCGAACTCCTCAATAGGGTCGAACCTCTTCGTCTTATTATAGTTGCCTAAGAAATGCGTGACCATCACGACGAACTTTCCTATTCCCTTATCCTTGCATGCGTCCATTACCTTGAACAACGTTCCCCCAGTGTCTACCATATCATCTATGATCAGGGCATGTTTGTCCTTTAGAAGATGGTCAGGATAGGGAAGGATGACTCTGTCCACCACCCCCACCGAATCGTAATCCCTGACCTTTGACGCGATGTACACCGGAAGATCTAACTGTTTGGCAAAATGCTCACACTTCTTAGCGGCACCCGCGTCAGGAGCGATGATCACGAATCGTTCCCTGTAGTTAGGGAACCTCTTTTTAAACTCAGAAACGAGATCCCCGGTAGGATAGAGGTTGTCTATCTTCATGTCCACGGAAGCGGCCAACGTACCTATGGAATGTATGTCAAACACGAACAGTTCGTCACATCCGGATTCGTTCAACAGATGAAGGAAATCCCGTGCGGTTATCCCTTCCCGTTTCCTTCGGTGGTCCTGGCGTTCGTTGGAGAGTAACGGGTTGAACACTATTACCTTCCTCGCGCCCGCATCACGTTTCAGTGTGGATACCGTGTAGAAGAGTTCCATATCGTTCTCCGAAACGGTTCGTTCGTTATGCCATCTGTTCAGCAGGTCATAGATTTCTTGGCATGCACGTTCGTTTACCCCGGTACTTACGATGTTCATTATGTTGAAGAGTATCTTCTCTGGAGGAGTAACGGGACGGAAGGATTGATGGATCAGGAAAACGTTCGCGCCCCTCACGCTTTTGTCTATTTCTATCTTGAATTCTGTACTGTTAAAATCCACACGTTTGACCGGCCATAACCTGAACTCTTCCGAACCAAAAGATGCCCGGTTATCGGCTTTCAACATGACCAATCTGTCATATCTCTTTTCTTTCAGAACATCCCAAGGCGGTATCTGCCATCTCTCTGTCACGCCCAGTTTTTCAAACTCTCTCTTTATCTTAGTGTCCAACGCCTTACAGACCTTCTTACCGAGTTCCCTACTGTTTGAGGTAGCCGCAACGATAAGCCGGTCATGAACCATCCCATCACCCCATATAGTTATGATGAACGATGTTTTAAATTTATTGTTTTGACACTTTAGGCAACAGGTCTAATTTATATCATCCGAATCGCGCTCACACACCGGCACGATTGCTTACCTCTCCCACATCCGTTGTTATGTATGATCCAAATCATTCTTCTTACAGAAGCCCTCGGTTTTCCGGTATCTGATTTTGTTTTTAACCTGCGTTTTTTCATCATCTCACCACGTCCAGTGCAACGTACAACCTTTAAATACTGTGTTTTCCATAGGATAATCAGGAATATCTATGAAAAAAGTGTTCAAAAAACGTTCGGGAAACGTTGATAGACGTAACCGGTTCGTTCGGTTCTATCCTTTGTTCGACCTTACGGGCGACCGTGGCCCGATTGAAGAACTGTTGTCAAGGTACGGAATCACTACTTTTGAGGATAGGATTAAGACATTGGTCTTGATGATAAACGATCCCGAGATGTCCAGGACGGTCA
>JAGGXE010000007.1 GCA_021163225.1 Candidatus Micrarchaeota archaeon
ATACAATACTTTTGAGGAAATCGATAGAACGGTGGATGTGATATCAGATCTTTCATAAATTGATTTGTGGTGATGCTATGGACGAGATGGTTCGCAAACTTAAACAACGGAGCACTATACTTAAACATTTTACAAGAGACGTTTCTGATGATTACGACTGTTTCGGTCGGTCTGAAGAATGTGGAGAACAGATTGCCGTATATCTTAAGATAAAGAACGGCACTCTCGAAGATGCAGTGTTCGGAGGTATGAACATGTCTTTTATTCTGAAGGCGATAGCGGACATTATCCTGGATGCTATGGTCGGACGGAAGGTAGAAGAATTGAAACATATGAAACGTGAAGATTGGTTGTCTTTGTCAGGACTTGAACATCTTGATCCGACCAAACGTGATGTTGCGTATCTGGCAATTCGTGCTATCGAGAATGCATTGTCACAATGTTGAACAACGGTCCAGAATTTTCACTTTACCTAATTATCTGTGTTGTTTACGAGATCCTCGGAGACGTTCTCATCAGGTCCGGGTATCTGTGATACGTTGGTTGTGTATGATGCACTTCCATTGTCGCTATTGTCCGTGATATTCCCTTCTCCGTTCTCTGTTCCGTTGAGAGACCGTGATATGTTCTTTTGAGATGTTTCGTTGGGGTTAATGGCAACAGACCCTGTTTTTATTGCAAGACGGCATGAAGCGTTGGTGTTTCTGTCGATGTATATTATCATGCTGTTATCCGTGAATTCGGTATGCGGTTTTCCGTATTTGATGATGATGTTGACGAATTCGTTGATTTCTCGCTCGCATCTCTCTACAGATGCGTTGGACTCGTGCGTATTGTTGGGATAGGATATGATGCATCTGTCGTTGTCTATGCCGTATATGTATTTCGGTTTGCTTGCCAACGCGGGCGAACCTGCAACTCCTATCCCGCACATGTTTATGTTATACCTGGTCCTGCTATCCGGAGCATTGCGGAGGTCCATCACTATGGCTACCGACCTTGCACTCATCAGGTTGGTAAAATAGCGTTGCATCTGTGCATTCATGTTCTGTTTTTGGTAGTATTGGTAGAGTTCATAACCGAACAACGACAAGCCCAATAGAAGGACCACTACTATGATCGCCCATTGTGCCTTCTCGGAGATTCGCATTCCTTTCACCCTCTCTCATATTAACATATCATTCAATGTTGATCGCGTATGCCACTTCGCATTTATCGAACAGCGGAGTTCCGCCGTACATCCGTGTCTCAAATTCGTACAGGGATTTGAATGAATACCCTGAATCGATCGGTGAATATTCCAATATGAATACAGGATTTTTATGTGCTCTGTCCAGACATTCGTCAATACCGATAGTTTCGTCGCCGTGTTTACAGTAATCACCTGTGATCACATATTCATCGATTGTTTTGTTTGCCAACTTGTTTATTATCCTTTCTTTACACACATTCATAGCAGCAACCGTGCTCGCGTCTGCACCGCGTTCATCGATAACTATTGCCACAGTGTCCGAATCCATTACTCTTTCCATGAAATCGTCGAAGTTTCCTTCTCTGGCAGTATCCTTCATTACGTTGTATATCGCTATTGATCCGATTGCCACAACTCCTATGAACATCAACAGAAGAACCGTCCAACTCAACAGAACCATCCTTTTAGTGAATATGTATCTATGTGAATGGGCTATGTTGATAAATAGGAAAACTGCCAACGCGATCAAGGCAAAATCGCCCAGAAGCAACAGCACGGGTGGAATCACAGGTGTTAATTTCTGTTTGGTCTTATCGTCTATGTTAACTACAAGACTTGCCAATGATAGGACACCGCTTGAACTTTTCCTGCTTACGTCCGCAACGAAACTTGCCACCGTATTTTTGCCTTTTGAAGTGGATGCCAATATTCCATCTAAACTTTTACTGATGGATTCGAATTCTTCTTTAAGTTCGTCGTACTTGGAATCGCTCATCGGCGGATTAAACTGTTCGACGTATTCGTTGTACTCTTCACCTATCTGGTTGAGTTTGTTGACCAACCCTTTGTTTGATCTGTCGACGTACCATCTCGCTTGAACAAGTTTTGCGGTTGCATCGTCCAAAGCTGACTTGGCTTCTCTGTAATGGATGGTGAGGTTCTGGTCCAGCAGTGCCACCATACCTTTATACTTCATCTCTAACACGTTCATATCTGATTCTGTCGCATTGTCGAATGAATATGTGGCAAACTCGTCGTCTAATTTGTTCTGGAGTTTTACAATATCGTTGTAGTATGCTGCAAGGTCATTGTTCTCAACATATTTCAATGTTTCTTCCGCCTCTTCCAGTCGTCCGGCATATGCATTGAGAATGTTTTGATACCTGGCTCTGTATACCGGTGCCTTTTCAACATTCTCTTTATAATTAACCCTTTTAGTAGTCTGTTCATACACACTGTCTATTACTGATTCCATGTTTGAAATAGGTTCGACCTTGTCCTTGAGGTCGGATATGATTTCTTTAGCGTCTTCGATATACGTAAAATTTATAGGTAACCTAAAACATATCCCCAAACATTCATAACAGTCAGGAGTGTCGAAAAGTTCGTTTTCCAGTAGCGTTTCTGCAGTGGTTTCCAAAGAATCGGCGTCCTCATCGAGTTCATCAAGTATGGATGTTAGGTCCCCTGAACCCTTTTCGAGTTTCTCTATGTTTTCGAGCGCGTCGGCCGTCAGCTCATCCATGGTATCTAAAGAATGAGAATAACCGTAGAACATCGGTGCAAGATATAATGGGTTGCAATTTATACCTGCAGAACTGACAATCCCGCAGAATGTAGATGCGGCCATTTCGCATTCCTCTTCAGTATGACATCTTTTCGGATACATAAATGTTGCAGATAGACAATAATCTTCAGCAGGACCCATCTTACTGGGACCGTTTCTTGAGGCATTGAACTGTATAAAATCTTCTTTTAAAGTTCTGAGTTCTTCTTCGTTGGGCCAATACTGTTTTTGGTAATATCCTGTGATAACCTCCTCTATCTCATCCTTTCCTGTGACAGGTTCGCCTGCTTTGAAGACCATTGTTTCTTGACCGTCTATGAACATGATGGAATAAAGCGTGCTGTTAACAGTTATGTTTTCAAAGGTTACATTGACGTCTTTCTCATCTTCAAAGAGATAGTCGGTGTAATCGATCGCATTCACAACATTCGGCAGAAAAACACTGATTAGCAACGCGATCACTAATCCGGTCTTAATATTGTTAAATATTGATAATTCTTCATCTCTCATGGATTTGTATTTGTTGGCATATCTATTTAAAGCTTTTCTGCGCATCCGGCAACCCTACGCTTGCGGATAAACCCAATTAACCCGATGGAGAGGATTTAACTCGATGCGGAGAATTAAGTTTTATACCGATATCCCCGAAAATTCATCCTTCCATAAATCACATCCCTCCAGCACCGGTTATTTACTGAGGCATCAGCAATCTTGCGTGCCAAATTCTTTGCTACTCCAAAGAGCCCTCTTCTCACACATGTCTATCCAGAATCCGTTTCCGAGAGGGTTTAAGTTATGGGACGAGGTTGACTTGATCTATCCTCCATCTTGGTCGTGGAACTGCCGACTTCGGATTGATCGTGGCTTTATCACCGAATTTTTGATACAGTTCGTACCCCGTGTACGCAATCATAGCACCGTTGTCTCCGTTGTATTCGTTTCTTGGGATACCTAATCGCGCCTTCTGTTTACCGCACATGGTTTGATGTTTGGAAAGCATTCTGTCGAGCATTGTCTGTAACATTGAATTCTGAGCGACACCACCGCAAACAATGACTCCTTTCTTGCCCGTCAACCAGAACGCCCTTTCCGCTGTTTCAACGAGCATCGCGAATGCGTTGTGCATTACCGAGTATGCAATGTCTTCCGGAGGATACTTGGTTTTAATCCGTTTTGCATACGTTAACAATCCTCCGAACACGGTATTCATACCTTTAACTGAATAAGGTGTAGATTCTATATATCTCCCGTTCCGGGCCAACCGTTCGAGTTCCGCGCCGTGACCGTATTCGAGACCGAGTTCTCTTGCTAACACATCAAACAGATTACCTATACCTATGTCCAAGGTTTCTCCCAGAACTCGATATCTTTCTTTATCTTTGACTATCAACTGCGTGTTACCACCGCTAGCGTATATTACCAGAGGGTCATCGATCCGCGTGTCGTAGATACCTATCTCTATATGTGCCGCACAATGGTTAACGGGGATCAGTTTTGCTCCAACTTTTAAGGAGAGATAACGTGCCATGGCGCATCCGAATTGAAGCGGTTGCCCTATCCCAGGGCCTTGCGAAAACGCTATCATGTCTATGTCGGTAGGTTTTAATTCGCGTTCATCAAGGGTATCCTTCAGAATTCTGGAAAACCATTGCTGATGATGATCCCCTAGTTTTCGTGGTATCATGCCTTCTCCTTTGGCACGGTACACGTGCCGTTTATGGGTAAGACGTTTGCCGTCATACACTCCGATACCGATAGTATGTGCGGTTGATTCTATGCCCAATACGATCACAGGATCACCACAGAGATTTGATCATCAGTATGCTTAACAGATTTATGAGAAAGTGTATTAAAATAGGTATTACCAGAGAACGTTCCCTACTTCTGATCTTACAGAATATCATTCCTATAACGAACGTTTTGATAAGCTCTCCCACTGACCCGTAGGACGCGTGCGCTATCGAGAACAGTATCGATGATAAGACCATCCCTACCCTTGGATAAAGAATGCCTCTGAAGAACAACTCTTCAACTATCGGCGAGACAAACATACCTGTGACGAGTACTGTTACCGGTAATGAATTTATCTTTTTAACAACGTTCTTTGTATCGTTTCTGTCCAGGGAGAATGTAATCAGTCCAACGATCAAAAGTATGATGGCTACTACTGTGAACCAGACCATTGTTTTAACCACAACGTCTTCAAAACTATCTCTGTTTACCAGGCCGGTTTCCTCCAGGAATCGAGCAATCGGTTTATTGGAATACGGGTACACGCTTAGCGTCAGCAGACCGACCGGTACGGTTAACCCTACTACCAATTCCGGAAACAGCATTCCCAAGCCGAATGTGATTAAAGAGATAAACCACCATTTTTTACTAATAACTATATTTATGGAAACCAATGCAACTGATAAAACGATTATCCTTACAATACTGGCGGACGAAGTAAGGTCCATCTTTGAACAATAACTACTGAGAAGAAGAGAAAGTGTTACGATAAAGAGAAGATGCACGGTGGTACTCTCTATTTCTTTTCGTAGTATCCGCATTTTCCACATGACCATCTATCTTTATGTTCTGCCAGGTGTACCCCGGGACCGCATTTAGGGCAGAATCTCGGTTTTTTATACGGTTTAATCTTCTTCTCCTTTTTCTTTTTCGATTTTTTGCCTCTTACACGCACCTTTCTTTTTTTGGAACCCATCCGTCACCACCTTTTAGTATTTTATTTGTTTTCTTCAGACTTTTCTTCCTCCTTAATCCTTTCTAACTTATATTTTGGTGTGTATCTTTTCAGAGTTTCTTCATCCTTATAAACGTATGCCTCTACAAACGCATGTTTGCCTCCGTAAGAACTGGTGATTTTGTTTATTACCAAGAGGTTTGGGTTTACCATCAGTTTCGCAGCAATCTCTTTAAGCATGTCTTTACGACTGGGTGTCGGACCGTCGAGTTCGACTACGAATCTGACCTCCTTTCTTCCCAAGAACTTGTTATCATACTCTTCATTTATTTCAAGTTTCATACCTATCACCCGTATTTATTTAACTTTTACTATGGCCATCTTACCGAGCGCGCTCATCACTTCTGCTTCTTTACCTGGTTCGACTTGATCTTTAAGTTCTTCGGGTATACTCACCTCAAAAACTTCGTACGTTTGAGTATCCATCAACTGAGCAGTATCGCCGGTGACCGAGATTATCTGAGCGGTTTTTCTTTCGATCACAGGTACTTCTACTTCGTCATGCCCGGTAAGAAACGCTACCTTTTTTTGTCCTTCGAATATTCCGATCGCTGTGACCTTCATCTTCGCATGCCCGTGTTTTCCCGGTCTCGAAACCTCTATATTTACAACTCTGCAAGGAATACCGTCTATCACTATGTATTTGCCGACCTTGAGGTCCTTAACCGACATATACTTCTTTTCGACCATTTGAACACCCCTTATAGATTACTAAAATGAGTGTTAATTATTCCTCTTAAATGTTTATAAACCTTTGGTAAAACGATTCGCTTATGGATACTTCACGGATAGTAAGATGAATAACTGCAGGATATTTTAGGTGAGAATTTTGAGAATGTGGTTAGGTTGGTATATTCACAAGTGCGCGCCTATGGCTGAGATCTGGTTAAAATCTTTTACCAGTTAAATTTAAATGAAATTATGTGTTAAAAGATAAAATTGTATATAAAACGCAAGATAAATGTTGGGATATGCGGTTCTTTGCAAATTGTTTATTGAAAATTTGTTTGTTGAAGGTTGTGATAGTATGTGCAGCAGGACGGTATCGGTATCGTATGAATACCAAAAATCGTACAAAGAATCTCTCAGGATATTGAAAAGCATCCGTAGGAAAAGAGAAGTTGCGCTTGAAAAGTATGATGAATACCATTCCACTCTTAAGGATAACACGATTAACGTACTCGTGCACCTCGCAGGACTGTATGCCATATCCAGGGTCAAGTTGGACAAGACACAGTCTCTCTTAGAAGAGCTTAGGTCACGAAACAACTATGACCACAAGAACTGGTTGAGTGAGATGAGATTTGATCATCACAAAGAAATAAAACATATTGAACATGAGTTAAACGGTATAGAGGATATCGCATCAAACGTCCTCTATATACTCGACCCTATAGCGGACCTCTGGAACGAGTATTGGGAACGCAGGGGCATCAAACCCGAAGAGCCTGATCAGTTTTATGAATGGATCATTGGAAAGTCGAGTGTAAACCAACTCCGAGAGTTCCTGGAACGCGCATATCGTTATTATGATCGTGTGTTGGAGAGCAATATCAAGAATAAACGATTTCTGAGAAAGATATTAAAGGAACCGTTTTCATCCGAAGAGAAGAAGATGATAAAGGAAAGGATAAGGATTTACGAAGAGGGAATCGAGGAGAAGGAGATACTCAAAGAGGTGGTTCACCACGCTCTTAGGTCTATAGACGGGTTGACAAAGTTGGTTAAAGAGGTTACGGGTAAAAGACCTAAGAAAGTTAGCGATCTATTCATATCTAAACGAGTAATAGACGAATACTATTCATCCCTATACCGGAAAACATTACGCACCCTAGCAGAAGAACACCTCCAACAGGTTGACCGTGCTGAGGTACGTCTCCCTCCTGAAGAGGCGTTCAATCTCCTTGGGATAAAGGTTGAAGATTTATCAGACTATCAAAGAACGTTGATTGAAGAACGTAGGTTGACAGAAGACGGTTTGAACGAGATCCTACAATCTATCGCAGAGAAGAAGATGAGCCAGTACACACCGGTTGACAAAATTCATCTCGTCACAGAAGGGAACGAACACTTCCCACCTAAGATATACCTGCCAAAGGAGAGTAAGGTTTCCGAACTCTTGAAATATATATTAAAAGACGACCTTAACGTGTTCATCCTACTCCAATACGGATTTGAATCAATAGGTGATAAACTAACAGAATACACCGAACCTATACGTACTGGGGTGTTCGCTACTTGGGTATACCTACGGAGCAAGTATCCAAAATCACGTCTATTATTATTTTCAGAGATGACCGAGGATCTGGCGAATAATGAATATTATGAGGACAATGGAAACTATTATGTGATTGATGTGGAGAGGTTGTGGGATAACATAAAGAGACGGTATCGGAAGGAGTTAGCCGACAGAGAGAAACGTAGGAACTATCTAAAA
>JAGGXE010000008.1 GCA_021163225.1 Candidatus Micrarchaeota archaeon
CGGGAAATCATATTAAATACAGGAAAGAATGTTTACGGACCTTATTTCCTGAACTACATTGTGCTCTTCTCAGGCGGAATCGATTCGGTGTTAATCACTAAACTGTTAACGGATGAGTTGAAGACATTTCATAATACCTTTAATCTTGTAACATATACAACTGTTGTTGAGCATGGTAATATTACGGCAAAGGATAGGGAACCTGCCAGACGTGCTGCCAAGATGCTCGGAGTGCCGCATAAGGAAGCGGTTATCCGATACGACGACCTGGAGAGATACGTAATCAGAACCGTAGATATTTTGATAAAGGAAGGGGTTAACCGGTTCGGACACCTGCGGAACGCTGAATCAAAGATTTTAGAATGGGTTAATGTGATTAAGGTAGGAGTGGGTATATGTGTACTGGCCATAGCAGAACGGATAGAGAAACCGTCACATCTTTTTTCCGGGTTGGGGAGCGAAGAGTTGTTTGCAGGATACCAAAGACATGAACTTGCAGAAGATGTTAACGAGGAATGTAGGAGAGGGTTATCGGATATAGAGGATAGGGACTTAGCACGTGATCGCGCAATCGCCAGGGAATACGGTCATGAGATACACTTCCCATTCTTATACCGACCGCTGATCGATTACTCGTTACGGATCCCTCCCGAACTTAAGATCAGGAACGGATACAAAAAATACATCTTACGTGTAGGATGTGAACGGATCGGGTTACCAAAAGAAATCGTATGGAGAAAGAAACTCGCCGCGCAGTACGGTAGCGGTGTGGACCGCGGGATCCGACAGTTGGCTAAAGATTCCGGATTTCGGTACAAATCTGAATACATAAAACATCTCGTAAAAGAAAGGTTGTCCGAAGTATGAACTTTATGGTGAGGTGAACTGTATGAACATGGTGAGGGATAGAGAAGATGATAATGTAAAACCTGGGATCTACAAACATTTTAAAGGGAAATTGTACGAGGTGATAGGTGTTGCGAGACATAGCGAAACACTGGAAGAATTGGTCGTCTACGGAGCATTGTATTACGATGAAAGGTTCGGTGAAAACGCTCTCTGGGTGAGACCTAAGAAGATGTTTTTAGAGCATGTGGTCGTTGACGGTAAGGAAGTGCCGAGATTCAAGTATGTCTGTGCCGAGCCCGGATAAAACGTTTGACTAATTTACGAATCGCAAAATACGATGCGCCTTTGTGAATAATTCTTAAAAAAAAAATAATCCGCAGAGTTATGGACTGTGGGGAGAAAGGAAGTTGCGAAGGTTGGTTATCTTGAAGAAGATGAACATGTCGGGCAGTATTTATGGAAGGATGAGAAAGATAATTTTTGCCACAATCACAAATACAAGTGTGGGTGAAGGCGGTGCGGGTGAAGGAATACATTTTAAAAAGTATTTGATGATAAAATGATTACCTGACCGTCCTTTATCGGACTGTTTCGGAGGAAGGTGTGACCTAAAAGATGCGAAAGCGAACGGTTGGTTTCTATGGAGATTCCGAACATCTACAAAGGTGATTATCGCAAACTGATGGTTGTACCGATATTCCTTGTTATAATAAGCCTGTTTCTTATACCGCGTATACAGTTGGGAATAGAGTTTCGTGGAGGAACTCTGATCACACTGTTAACCGATGGACCGGTGGACACGGTGCAGTTGCAGAAGGAACTTACCGAAGCAGGAATAAAAGTTCGTAGGGTTCAGTTGGTTGAATCATCGATCGGAACAACGGTTGAGATAGAACTTGATGAGTATCCGAAACTTTCGCAGGCTGAAGAATTGAAAGGTGAATTCTACGTATACTTTGAAAACGTGTCACGGTTGTATGCCAACTATCTCATCACAAATAAAACGAATCAAACATTGTATCACGAGTACGTTCAACAACGTGCCAAACTCGATGAAATAGTTAATCAGATGTTCTCGCTTGCATCGTATACCCCGAACACCAACCTATCTCCCAACGTGTCCGGAGAAACGAACCTGAACCTGGTAAAACAGGAGTTCACTAATGCCTATCTTAAACTGAAACACGATTATGAAGAAAAACTGGGTGAAGTGCTGAGGAATCATGTGAGATATTCTTCGATAAGCGTGGATACGGTGTCACCGTCTCTTTCATCAAAGTTCATAGACCGTGCTGTTCAGGTTACTGTAATATCTCTTATATTCGTTATACTCCTGACGTTTGCAGTGTTCCGTGTTCCCGCGCCGAGCGTGGCCGTGTTAACGGGCGCGTTGTTTGATATAATCATGGCGTTAGGTGCGATGGGATTGTTCGGAATACCTTTGACGTTGTCTTCGTTTGCAGCACTTCTGATGATGTTAGGGTTTTCTTTGGATACGGATATGATGCTCACTATCAAGATGCTGAAGATCAAACGCGGAGATTTGCGCGAACGCGCTTACGATGCGATGAGAACAGGTATGACTATGAGCACGACGGATTTTGTTGCCTTCGTGGTCTTGCTCGTGCTCGGTATCGTTGCTAATATAAGCACATACTACGAGATAGCGAGTGTTGCAGTATGCGGTTTGATAGGCGACCTCATTGCAACATGGATGTTCAACGCACCGATGGTTCTGTGGTATCTCGAATCGAGAAAGAAATGACGAGGTGGAATAGGAATGAGTTTTGCACTTCTGATACGTGATAAACGGATCATCTTCCTCATCTCCGTATTCGTGTTAGCCGTGGGGGTGCTGGTATTCCACGGTGTAAGGTTGGGTATCGATTTCAGAGGAGGTACCAGGATCCCGGTACTGCTGGAACATCCCGTTGACCCTGACACCATGATGGAGGTCATAAACATCATCAAGGTCCGTGCCAACTCGTTCGGTTTAACGGAAGTGAAAGTGTATGCGCGCGGTAACGACGAGGTGGTTGTTGAAATACCGAGCAGCGACAGAGAACTCGTTGAACAGACCAAAGAAACACTGGAGAAACAGGGTAAATTTATCGGTGTTGTTGACGGTAAGGTTGCTCTGAAAGGTGAAGATATATTCCCCGGTACGATTGTGTATATATCTCCGTCACAGATGCATCTCGGAACCGGGGGATGGGCGGTAGGGTTCACCATCAATGAAGAGGGTGCTCAGCGGTTCGCTAAGGTTGCTTACGGTAAAGCGGATTACCCAGTGTACATGTTCCTTGATAGACCTTCCGATGCCGCGCTTTTCATCTACCGTGACCAACTTCTGGACAATTCCAACCTATCCATAGAGGAAGCGATTACGTTAGCCAACGATGCGTTACGTCTCGAAGGTGACGACATTCAGTTGTACATCCTGGATGATTTTGACGGGTACAAGGATGACCTCCAACCTAAGGACAACGCAACAACCGCTATCGTGCCTGAGAACGCGCCTGATGATGTGAAAGAGTTTCTCAGGTCAAAAGGGTTTAATGTGGTTGAGAAACCGGTTGATGAGATCACACCTAAGTATGCGTTGGGCGGAACCTTCAACACTATCGAAGAATGGCCTGCTGTAGGTCTGGTGTCAGCACCGCGACTTAAAAAGGGTATGACGCTCGGTACCCCGGTTTACAGTCCCGTGATCACAGGTTACGGTAGAGGTAAGACGGTTGATGAGATCCTTAAAAACGCGGAATATGAGAGAAAACGGATCGCGTCTGTGTTGAAAGGCGGGTCGCTTCCGGTCAGGATATCTCTGGGTTCTGAAACACGTATTCCCGCACCGTTAGGTCAGAAGTTCCTGGAATGGAGTATCTTAGGAGGTATAATAGCCGTGTTGGCTGTGGCTTCGGTGGTGGCACTCAGGTACAGGAACCTTAAACTCGTGCTACCGATCCTGTTAACAAGTATAGCCGATGTAACGATACTGGTTGCTGCGGTCGGTCTGTTTACTATCGACCTCGGCGCCTTTGCAGGTATCATCGCTTCCATCGGTGTTTCCGTAGATGCTCAGGTGGTCATCACAGACGAATTGATGAAGAAGGGTCATTACAGTGTTAAGAAGAAACTGGAGAACGCGTTTTCAATCGTGAACATGTCTGCAGGCGTGACGATTTTAGCCATGTTACCTCTGTTACTGTTCTCAGGGTTGCCAGAGGTGATAGGGTTCGCTACTTCAACCATCTTGGGATCGCTCCTAGGTGTGCTGATATCGCGACCCGCGTACGCCGCGTTTGTAGAACATTTCGTCCTCGGCGAAGAAGAGCACTGAAAAAAATCTTTGAAGATGCATAAGGGCAACATAACTCGATTCAGGGGCGATGGAGGAGGAAAAGTCAAACGTAAACATTTATAAACATAAAATACCACAATTATATTATGAAAAAAATCAAGAAAGCGCTGGCCATAGGTTTGGTCGGTTTATCCCTCTTATCACCTAGTTGTAAATCTCCGTCTCCTAAATCCGACCTGAAGGATAAAGCGATTGCGGAAACTGTGTATTCGGGAACGGAATCTTCTCTTCAAAGGGTTAATAAGAAAAAGTTTCATAAGACCCTCAGAGCACATAGAAAAATAGAGTCGAATTCCCAAAGGTTACGGAAGCAACGGGCCCTTCAAGCCCTTGAAGATTTTTTGTATACTTCTGTTAGTACGATTACCCTTTCTTTGGAAAGGATACCACCCATCGATTCTTTGGATATAGATCTTGATAGAGGGAACGCGTACGACATGATTATGTTATCATCCTATAACTACAAAGAAGCATTTGAGTTAGCATGCAGGGCATACATCGATTCAGATTCAGAGAAGGATAGGTTCGATATCTTTAGAGCTATCATCAAGTTGGTTGAAGACGAGCTCTATAGATCAGAACATCTAGAACCGGTAGAATTGCCAGAATCTCTTGATGTGTACTACAAGCAGTACCATGTAAATCCGAATCCGAAGACTGATCTGGAAGATGAATGCAGGATTTTTGTGGCAAGCTCTTTTGTAGATGGGATCTACAATGTCTTGTGGGATCTGTTCTCTCCTAAAGAAAAGAGATTCTTTGCCCTTACCTATTTGAAAGTGATTGAATATGAATGCAAAATTGTGCAGGAAGATGATGGATATTCTCCCAATGTTAAATCGTCTACGTTGGAAGACTATTGCAAACTCGCGTGTGAAAGATACCTGGTTTTTTCCGATTATCTGACAGAAGAAGACACAAGTGCGATTTCTTTTGTGGAGGATGTAATGAAATGGATATATCAAAATAAGGGTAATAAGAAAAACTCTGATAGGTAAAAGATGATGTTTCCGTATTACAAGGTATACCCTAAGGAGAGGTTCGGATAGAAATGGGGAAAAGGTACTTATGAAATTACTTAAGAGTTTTTACAAATTCGAATACATTATCTGATTCAAAGTACGCCACAAGAATGTCATTAAGTTCTTTTGCTTCCTCTCTCGCTGCCATAAGGGCAGCATCAAGATTTTTGTTCTGTTGATATACGTCACTAAATATCTGTACTATTTTTGTGTATCTATCCTTAACAATGTTTAACATCCTCAAAGCAACTTCTTTTTCTTTTTTGGTTAATTCTTCATCTTTCGCATTATTAATTAATGTATCGAGATTTAGGTAGTCTCCGGACGTTGGATCGTATAGGATGGTTGAAGGATCATCGTATCCTTCCTCACCTTTTATAAAATCTTCCAAATTTATCGAGATTCTATCTAAATGTGCGATTTCGGTAATTCTTCTTTTAGTTTGTTCTAACCTAGCAATTCTTTCCTGTTCTATTTTCCTTCTCTTTTCGTTGTGGGTGTACAATCTCGCAGCCGTAGGTGCATCTTCATCGAAGAAGGTGGCCCACATGAGCTGATATCCGTGAGCATTGGGCTCTTCGGTTTGGGTCTGGATCACATCTTTGATGTCTCTTTGTTTTTCCTCAGACATGGAGTCCCAAAGATTTTTAAACGCTTCTCCCAACTCGGTCAAGGTGTATGTTTCGTCTGTTCTTTTAATAAAGGGGTTTTCTCCCATTACTGAACTGAAAGCTGTGATCCGTGCCATAGCCCGTAAAAATGAATCCTTCTTAAGTGCGAATTCACCTATGTTCTTTTCCATATCATTGATCAGCAAAATGCCCGCTTTCTGTAATTGGTCAACCGTAAGAGAGGACCTGGGAAAATATTTATTGCCTATCAAAATTTCATAAATTTTTTCAACGTTGTTGAGTTCAAGGTATATGTCAAAGACGTATCTGGCCACTTCGTCCTCTTCATCAATTTCATCATTCCTTAGTTTGTTGAGATAATTGTCCGCTACTTTCTCAGCGGCATTCTTATAGGATTTAGTTATAACGGTTTCGGGTACCTCTGATTTTGAAGTGTAATTTTCTTTTGCCATTTCGTACAGAACTTTACTTTCCTCGTAGAATTCGTTAGCCTCGGCAATGAATCCCAACTTGACTGCATATTCCACCAATAAACCTTTTTTCATTTCGTCCGACCCGGCTATTTCAAATCCTCGCTTCAACAGTTCGATACCTTTTTTTACCTTCCCTCTCCCTGGTGAGTAGTCTTTGCAACAACTATCAAGTTCCCGAAGAAGTTCGCCGAACTCGGTTTCATATATCGCGATGTTTGCGTTTACCTCTTCACGGAAGGCACTCTCATCTCGAGTTTCAACGGGTGTTCTTTTCTTAACCTTCATCATTTTTCCACCTCACAATTTGATTCTGATACATTTTTCAGTAATTTTCTTATATAAATTTTTTCTGTTTTTTATTTTATTCACAATCGCACATTTCGGATGTGCGAACCGATAG